>NZ_JBMSDZ010000014.1:0-95793 GCF_049445995.1 Dyella sp. KRB-257
ACCTCGGCGATCAAGCCTGCCCGTTCCACCTCACGTTGCGTCATCCCCACCTCCACGGTCACCCCCTCGACGGAAAAGGGGACACTTGTAACTTGCAGGAAGGGGACACTACTAACTGGCAGCTACAGCCCGACTTCGATGCTTGTCGCTCGTGTCGGCCCACTGCTAGAATTCCGGGGATTGGGTCGTGGCCTGTCGCGGGATTGAATGCCGCTTGGCGTCAAGCCGCACGGGAAGCTCACGTGATCAACAGCCTGCACTCCGGACGTCGTCTCGCCATGCGGATGGTGCTGCTGCAACTGGCAGTCGCCGCGGGTGCAGGTGGCATCTTCCTGGTTCAAGGACCCCGCGAGGCGATGGCTGCGGCAGCCGGAGCGACGGTGGCGGCGGCGGGAACCCTGCTGCTGTCCATGCGAGCCTTCGCTGGACTGGGGCACGGCGGGGTGGCGCTGGGTCGGCTGGTGTCGGGGATGATCCTCAAATGGATCGTGACGCTGGGTGGGCTGCTCATGATCCTGGTCCAATTCAAGTTGCCGCCGTTGGCCGCGATTGCGGGGCTGACGGGGGCGTATGCGGTCAATCTGCTGGCGTTCAGATTCAAGGGTTGAAACATGGCAAGCGAGCCGCAGGGCGGTCTTACCGAATACATCCAGCATCACCTGACCTTTCTGCAGTCCTCGCACGAAGGCGGTTTCTGGTCGTTCCACCTCGATTCGATCGCCGTGTCTCTGATCCTTGGCGTGGTGTCGTGTGGCTGGTTCTGGCTGAAGTCGCGCCGTGCCACGGCGGGCGTGCCGGGCAAGGGCCAGGCATTCGTCGAGATCGTGCTCGAGTTCGTCGACGGCCAGGTCAAGGACGTCTTCCATGGCGACCGTCGCTTCCTTGGCCCGCTGGCGCTGACGGTGTTCCTGTGGGTGTTTCTGATGAACGCCATGGATCTGCTGCCGGTCGACCTGCTCCCGTTCATTACCGAGAAATTCGGCATCGCCCACTTCCGCTCGGTGCCCACCGCCGATCTCAGCCTTACCTTCGCCATGTCGTTCACCGTGCTGATCCTGGTGATCTTCTACAGCTTCAAGGCCAAGGGCTTCGGCGGTTACATGCATGAGCTGTTCACCGCGCCGTTCGGCAAGCATCCGCTGCTGTGGATCCCGAACTTCGCGCTGAACCTGGTCGAGCTGCTGTCCAAGCCGGTCAGTCTCGCCATGCGACTGTTTGGCAACATGTATGCGGGCGAGCTGGTGTTCATGCTGATCGCCGGCCTGTTCAGCGCGGGCAGCTGGCTGTTGTTCGGCATGGGGATCATCGGTTACACGGTATGGGGCCTGTTCCATATCCTGATCATCTCGATCCAGGCTTTCATCTTCATGGTGCTGACTATCGTGTACATCTCGATGGCGCACGATCACCACTGATTTCGTTTGTTATTGCCGCTGTTACGCATTTCTTTTCTTGAGGAGACCACCGTGGAACAACTCGTTCAGTTTGCACAAATCCAGGGCTTCACCGCGATCGCGCTCGGCCTGATCATCGGCCTCGGTGCACTGGGTGCCTGTATCGGCATCGGCATCATGGGTTCGAAGTTCCTCGAAGCCGCCGCGCGTCAGCCGGAGCTGGTGCCGCTGCTGCAGGGCCGCATGTTCCTGCTGGCCGGTCTGATCGATGCGGCGTTCCTGATCGGCGTGGCGCTGGCCATGTACTTCGCCGTGGCCAACCCGCTGCTGGGCGCCGTGCTGTCGGCTGCCGGCACCGGCAAGTAATCACGCCAGCGCGGCACCACTAGGTGGTGTCGCTTTCCTGCAAGGGCGCTCCGGCGCCCATGCTTGTACCCCGCAGCAACAGGTAAGCAGCGATGGATATCAACGCCACTCTGATTGGCGAAATGCTCTCGTTCGCCATCTTGATCGGGTTCACCGTCAAATTCATCTGGCCGAACCTGACCAAGGCGATCGAAGAGCGTCAGCTGAAGATCGCCGACGGCCTCAACGCCGCCGAGCGCGCGCGCGCCGAGCTCAAGGACGCGGACGCCAAGGTGGCTGACGAAATCCGCAGGGCGCGTCAGCAGGCCGCGGAGATCATCGACAAAGCACAGCAGCAGGCCAACCAGATTCTGGACAAGGCCAGGGCGGACGCTGTGGCCGAGATCGGCCGGCAGAAGGCCGTGGCACAGGACGAGATCGCCTCGATGGCGCAGCGTGCCCGCGAGGAGCTGCGTGAGCGGGTCGGCGCACTCGCGGTGCAGGGCGCCAGCAAGATCGTGCAGCGGGAGATCGATCCGGCCGCGCACAAGGTCCTGCTCGATCAGCTCGCGACCGAGATCTAGGCGATGGCCCAGGCAATTACGCTCGCCCGCCCCTACGCGCGCGCCGCTTTCGAACTGGCGCACGCCGCCGGTGCGCTGAACGACTGGTCGCGCGCGCTGGCGTTCGCAGCCATCGTGGCGAAGGATCCGCAGATCGCCGGTCTCGCCAACGACCCACGGGTGCAGCCGTCACAGATGGCGGCGTTGCATCTGCCCCAGGGCATGGCTTCGGACAGCCCGTTCGCCCTGTTCCTGGCGGAGCTGGCCGAGCACCGGCGCATGGCGCTGTTGCCCGAAGTGGCCGATCTTTTCGAGGAGTACAAGCGTGAAGCCGAGTCGCAGCTGCTGGTGAAGGTGACCAGCGCCATGGCGCTCGACGCGGCACAGATCGACCAGTTGAAGGCATCGCTGAAGCGTCGTTTCAAGCGCGAGATCGAACTGGAGACCCAGGTCGATGCCTCGCTGCTGGGCGGCGTGGTGATCGATACCGGCAGCGAAGTGATCGACGGTTCCGCGCGCGGCCGCCTCGAGCGGCTCGCCGGCGCGCTGGCGCATTGATTCAACGCGAAGTCCATTTCGCGAAGAGCTGAACCGGCCATCCATGGCCGGACTCGGTGAAAGAGCTTCGATTTCAAAATTTCGGGATAACGACCATGTCCAGCACCACCTTGAACCCGTCCGAGATCAGCGAGCTGATCAAGAACCGCATCGAGCAGTTCAAGCTCGGCGCGGAGGCCCGCAACGAGGGCACGATCATCAGCGTGTCCGACGGTATCGTGCGCATCCACGGCCTGGCCGACGTGATGCAGGGCGAAATGATCGAGTTGCCGGGCAACTCGTTTGCCCTCGCACTCAACCTGGAGCGCGACTCGGTCGGTGCCGTGGTGCTGGGTGAATACCAGCACCTGCGCGAAGGCGATACCGCCAAGACCACCGGCCGCATCCTCGAGGTGCCGGTCGGTCCGGAACTGCTCGGCCGCGTGGTCGACGCGCTGGGCAACCCGATCGACGGCAAGGGTCCGATCGCCGCCACCGTCAAGGCCCCGATCGAGAAAGTGGCGCCGGGCGTGATCTGGCGCAAGTCGGTCGACCAACCCGTGCAGACCGGCTACAAGTCGGTCGACTCGATGATCCCGATCGGCCGCGGCCAGCGCGAGCTGATCATCGGCGACCGCCAGACCGGCAAGACTGCGCTGGCGATCGACGCGATCATCAACCAGAAAGATTCCGGCATCAAATGCATCTACGTCGCCATCGGCCAGAAGCGTTCGTCGGTCGCCAACGTGGTGCGCAAGCTCGAAGAGAACGGCGCACTGGCCAACACCATCGTGGTGGTGGCCTCGGCGTCCGAGTCGGCCGCGCTGCAGTACATTGCGCCGTACTCCGGCTGCGCGATGGGCGAGTACTTCCGCGACCGCGGCCAGGACGCGCTGATCGTGTACGACGACCTGTCCAAGCAGGCCGTGGCCTACCGCCAGATTTCGCTGCTGCTGAAGCGCCCGCCGGGCCGTGAAGCCTATCCGGGCGACGTGTTCTACCTGCACTCGCGCCTGCTCGAGCGCGCTTCGCGCGTGTCCGAGGAGTACGTGGAGAAGTTCACCCACGGCGAAGTGAAGGGCAAGACCGGTTCGCTGACCGCGCTGCCGATCATCGAGACCCAGGCCGGCGACGTGTCCGCCTTCGTGCCGACCAACGTGATCTCGATCACCGACGGCCAGATCTTCCTCGAGACCGACCTGTTCAATGCCGGCATCCGCCCGGCGGTCAACGCCGGTATCTCGGTGTCGCGCGTGGGCGGCGCGGCGCAGACCAAGATCGTCAAGAAGCTGTCCGGCGGCGTGAAGCTGGCGCTGGCGCAGTTCCGCGAACTGGCCGCGTTCGCGCAGTTCGCCTCGGATCTGGACCCGGCCACCCGCGCCCAGCTGGACCGCGGCCAGCGCGTGACCGAGCTGATGAAGCAGTCGCAGTACGCGCCGCTGTCGATCGCCGAGCTGGCGCTGTCGGTGTACGCCGCCGAGAAGGGCTACCTGGACGACCTGCCGGTGAACAAGGTGCTGGCGTTCGAGAAGGGCCTGCATGCCTTCATGCACCAGAACCACGGCGAGCTGATGAAGAAGATCGTCGCCACCGGCGACTGGAACGGCGAGATCGAGGCCACGTTCAAGTCGGCGATGGACGAGTACAAGAAGACCGGTAGTTGGTAAGTCCGGGATTGGAGAGACGGGATTTGGGATTCGGAAGCGCGGCGATCCCGAGGCTTGTGCGAATCCCGAATCCCGAATCCCGAATCCCTGATCCCGAATCCCTGAGCGAGCACAGCGAGCGACAGATATGGCAAGCGGACGCGAAATCAAAACCAAGATCAAGAGCACGCAGAACATGCGCAAGGTGACGCGCGCGCTCGAAATGGTCTCGGCCTCGAAGATCCGCAAGGCGCAGGAGCTGATGAAGGCCTCGCGTCCCTACGCCCGACTGATGCGCAAGGTGATAGCGCACGTGGCGCAGGCCAGCACCGACTTCAGCCATCCGTTCCTGATCCAGCGCGGGAACGTCGCGCGCGTGGCCTACGTGGTGGTCTCCACCGATCGTGGCCTGTGCGGCGGCCTCAACTCCAACCTGTTCCGGCGCCTGCTGCCGGCGATCCGCGAGTGGCGGGACCAGGGCGTCGAGGTCGACGTGGTGGCGATCGGCCAGAAGGCGGTGCAGTTCTTCCGCCGGATCAAGGGCGTCAATCTGATCGGCAGCGTCACCCACCTGGGTGAACGACCGAAGCTGGAAAGCCTGGTCGGCGTGATCAAGGTGGTGCTGGACGCGTATTCGGCCAACGGCCTGGATCGAGTGTTTTTGGCCTACAACGATTTCGTCAACACCATGACCCAGACGGCCACCGTGCAGGCCCTGTTGCCGCTGCCGCTGGTGGCATCGGAAATGGAGGGTTCGGCCGGCATCGCGCTCGCGCAGACGCACGACTGGGACTACATCTACGAACCCGATGCCGCCACCGTGCTGGAGCACGTGCTCGGCCGCTATATCGAGTCGGTGGTGTACCAGGCCGCGCTGGAGAACCTGGCCAGCGAACATGCCGCGCGCATGGTCGCCATGAAGAGCGCCTCGGACAACGCCAACAAGGTGATCGGCGAGCTCACCCTGGTCTACAACAAGGCCCGCCAGGCCGCGATCACCCAGGAAATCTCGGAAATCGTCGGCGGCGCGGCGGCGGTTTGATTCGAATAGACCCTTCTCCCGCCGAGAGAAGGTGGCGCGAAGCGCCGGACGAGGGTACGAGCGAAGCACATCATGCAAGCGCCGGACCCTCTCCCCAACCCCTCTCCCGCCGGGAGGGGGGCCAACAAACGAAGGTTTTGAAGGTTCGAGGAAACGAGAATGAGCCAGGGCAAAGTTGTTCAGATCATCGGCGCGGTCATCGACGTCGAGTTTCCGCGCGATCAGGTGCCGTTGGTCTACAACGCCCTGAAGATCGACGGCACCGACATCACGCTGGAAGTGCAGCAGGAGCTGGGTGACGGCGTCGTGCGCACGATCGCCCTCGGTTCGACCGACGGGCTCAAGCGTGGCCTGATCGCCCGCAACACCGGCGAGGGCATCAAGGTGCCGGTCGGCAAGGCGACCCTCGGCCGCATCATGGACGTGCTCGGCAACCCGATCGACGAAGCCGGCCCGATCGGCGAGCAGGACCAGTGGGTGATCCACCGCGAGGCGCCGAGCTACGCCGACCAGGCGGCAGCCACCGACCTGCTGGAAACCGGCATCAAGGTCATCGACCTGGTCTGCCCGTTCGCCAAGGGCGGCAAGGTCGGCCTGTTCGGCGGCGCCGGCGTGGGCAAGACCGTGAACATGATGGAGCTGATCAACAACATCGCCAAGGCGCACGAGGGCCTGTCGGTGTTCGCCGGCGTCGGCGAGCGTACCCGCGAGGGCAACGACTTCTACCACGAGATGAAGGACTCCAACGTCCTGGACAAGGTCGCGATGGTGTACGGCCAGATGAACGAGCCGCCGGGCAACCGCCTGCGCGTGGCGCTGACCGGGCTGACCATGGCCGAGTACTTCCGCGACGAGAAGGACGAGCACGGCAAGGGCCGCGACGTGCTGTTCTTCGTCGACAACATCTACCGCTACACGCTGGCCGGCACCGAAGTGTCCGCGCTGCTCGGCCGCATGCCGTCGGCGGTGGGCTATCAGCCCACGCTGGCCGAGGAGATGGGCGTGCTGCAGGAGCGCATCACCTCGACCAAGACCGGTTCGATCACCTCGATCCAGGCCGTGTACGTGCCCGCGGACGACCTGACCGATCCGTCGCCGGCCACCACCTTCGCCCACCTGGATGCGACCGTGGTGCTGAGCCGCAACATCGCCTCGCTCGGCATCTACCCGGCGGTGGATCCGCTGGACTCCACCAGCCGCCAGCTCGATCCGAACGTGATCGGCGCCGAGCACTACGACGTCGCCCGCCGCGTGCAGGGCACGCTGCAGCGCTACAAGGAGCTGAAGGACATCATCGCGATCCTGGGCATGGACGAGCTGTCGGAAGAGGACAAGCAGGCCGTGTCGCGCGCGCGCAAGATCGAGCGCTTCTTCAGCCAGCCGTTTCACGTCGCCGAGGTGTTCACCGGCTCACCGGGCAAGTACGTGCCGCTGAAGGAAACCATCCGCGGCTTCAAGATGATCGTCGACGGCGACGTGGACCACCTGCCGGAGCAGGCGTTCTACATGGTCGGCGGCATCGACGAGGCGATCAAGAAGGCCGAGGACATGGGCGCCAGGAAAACCGCGTAAGCGGTTTTCGCATAGACACGGGCAAGCTGGCGGCAGCACTGCAATCCGAGCTGGCTTTTCAGAAGCCCTTCGGTTCCCGCGAACGTGATGAGTAACCAACCATGACTACAATCCGCGTCGACGTCGTCAGTGCCGAAGCCGAGATCTACTCGGGCGAGGCGACGATGGTCGTTGCCACCGGCGAGCTGGGCGAGCTGGGCATCACCCCGCGCCACGCGCCGCTGATCACCCGCCTCAAGCCGGGCAAGGTCATCGTGACCCAGCCCGATGGCGAGAAGGTCGATATTTCCATCACCGGGGGCGGCATCCTCGAGGTGCAGCCGCAGGTCGTGACGGTGCTGGCCGACAGCGCGATCCGTTCGGCCGACATCGACGAGGCCGCCGCGCTGGAAGCCAAGCGCCAGGCCGAAGAGGCGCTGGCCAACCGCACCGACGCGATGGAGATCGCCGAGGCGCAGGCCAAGCTGGCCGAGGCGATCACCCAGCTGCAGGCGCTCGAGCGCCTGCGCCGCACGCTCAAGCACTGATACGATCCGCGTCCGCCCCCCGGGGCGCCTGCGGTTCCACGAACGCCGGCCTCGTGCCGGCATTCGTGCATCCGGGCGGCCGCGCACCGCCCCGGGTTTCCGTCGTGCGGCTGATATTCTTGCGGCCTCAAGTCCACGACCCCGGTGATCCATGGAAGCGCCTCCTCTGCACGTCATCGTCCTTGCCGCCGGCGAGGGCAAGCGCATGAAGTCCAAGCGCGCCAAGGTGCTGATGCCGGTGGCCGGCCGCCCGCTGCTCGGCCACGTGCTGGCGACGGCGCGCCAGCTGGACCCGGCGGCGATCCATGTGGTGTACGGCCACGGCGCAGAGCAGGTGCGCGAAGCGTTCGCCGCCGACGCCGACCTGCGGTGGGTGCTGCAGGCCGAGCGGCTCGGTACCGGGCACGCGGTGGCGCAGGCGCTGGCGCAGGTGCCGGACGAGGCGCGCGTGCTGGTGCTGTACGGCGACGTACCGTTGACCCGCGCCGAGACCCTGCGTCCGCTGGCGACCGCCGAAGGCCTGACCCTGCTCACCACACGGCTGGCCGATCCGTTCGGCTACGGCCGGGTGCTGTGCGACGACGCGGCCCGCGTGATGGCGGTGGTGGAGGAGAAGGACGCCAGCGCCGAGGAACGGGCGGTGAACCTGGTCAACACGGGCATCGTGGCCGCCGATGCCGCGCGCCTGCGCGGCTGGATCGCCCGGCTGGGCTGCAACAACGCCCAGGGCGAGTACTACCTCACCGACATCTTCGCGATGGCCGCGGCGGAAGGCGCCGCCGCGCGCTCGGTGGAGTGCGCCGACCCGGTGGAAGCGGCCGGCGCCAACAATCCGCTGCAGCTGGCCGAGCTGGAGGCGCAGTACCGTCGGCGGCGCGCCCACGAGCTGATGGTGGCCGGCGTGCGCCTGGCCGATCCGGCGCGCTTCGACGCGCGCGGCGCGGTCGAGACCGGCAGCGACGTGGAGATCGACGTCGACGTGATCCTCGAGGGCGACGTGGTGCTGGGCGACGACGTTCGCATCGGTCCGTTCACCCGCGTGCACAACGCGCGGCTGGCCAGCGGCACGGTGGTGCTGGCGCACTGCGACCTCGACGGCGTGGTCACGCACGGCCCGTGCACGATCGGTCCGTTCGCGCGCCTGCGTCCCGGCACGGAACTGGCCGCCGGCGTGCACGTGGGCAACTTCGTCGAGATCAAGAAAGCGAAGCTGGGCGATGGCAGCAAGGCCAACCACCTCAGCTACATCGGCGATGCGCAGATCGGCGCCGGGGTGAACATCGGCGCCGGCACCATCACCTGCAACTACGACGGCGTGAACAAGCACCTCACCCGGATCGGCGACGGCGCCTTCATCGGCTCCAACAGCGCGCTGGTGGCGCCCGTGCGCATCGGTGCGAACGCCACCATCGGCGCCGGCTCGGTGATCACCAAGGATGCGCCCGACGGCGAACTCACCGTGGCGCGCGGCCGGCAGCAGACGCTGGCGGGCTGGCGGCGGCCATTGAAGCAGAAGTAAGTGGTGAGGAGTGAGGAGTGAGAAGTGAGAAGTGAGAAGCGCTCACCGTCTGGCTCTCTCTCGTTTCTCACTTCTCACTTCTCGCTCTCAGGCGTAGCGCCAGCCGTCGATCTCCACCAGCAGCTCACGGCGGCAGATGTCGCCGTGCAGCAGCAGTGCCGGCACGCCCGGCAGGCGCTGGCGGAAGAAGTCGCGCACCACGCGGGCATCGGCCGGATGGCGCACGTAGGCCTTCAGCGGCGAATGCGTGTCGAAGCCGGCCGGCATGCCGGCGCTGGCGAGCAGGGCCTCGAGATTGGCCAGCGTTTCCTCCAGCTGCGCGAGCAGGTCGTCGCGATGGGCCGAGGCGTGGCCGATCACCGCCGCGGTGCCGGAGATCGCCAGCGCGTCGCCACCGGGCAGGCGCATCGCCCGCGCGAAGCTGGGTGGGGTGGGGCCGTACTGGCGCGGGTAGCGCCAGGCGCTCAGCTGGCGCGGATTCTCCACGCGCCGCCCGGGCCGCCTGCCGGCCAGCAGGTACACCTGCAGCCGTGGATGGTGGTCGTGGTATCCGATCGCGGTGGCCGCCGGGAAGCCGTCGCCGAAGGCGCCCATACTGCGCGCGCGACCGTTGCAGAACTGCTTGTAGCGCTCCGCGTCGCCATCGCCATCATTGATCGCCGTGAGGTAGTTCCAGACGCGCAGCACGTGCCGTTCCGGCTGCTGCGCCACGAACTCGGACAATGCCGCGTAGGCGCGCTCGGCGGTGGATGCGGCGCCGCCGTGCTCGGTCTCGTCGAGGCCGAGGGAGGCGAACAGCCAGCCGCCGCCGCGCGACCAGCGGATGGCGCCGTCGCGACCGGCCACCACGTCGCCGTCGACCTCCCAGCATTCGAGCGGTGCCGGTGCATCGAACGGTTCCAGCGCCAGGGTGAGCCAGCGCGGATCGTCCCGATCGGCCTGTCCCGCGCCGAATCCGATCACCGCCAGCATGCCCGGTTCGGCCAGCGCGGCGGCAGCCTGCATGCTGCGATACGACACCCGCGGCGCGCGGTATTCGACGGCTTGCGCCGCTGCTATTTCACATCCCTGAACCATGCGATCTACCGAGAACGACAAGGGCCCCATGGTACACTCCACGCCCGCTGCCACCGGGGGGAGGCAATGATCTTGGGGTACGGAAACGAGCATGGCAGAGCAGACCGCCGCAGAACACGAACTGGCCACCCTGGTCATCGAAAGCCTCCATCTGGAGGCCGTTACCCCCGGGCAGATCGATCCGGACGCGCCACTGTTCGGCGGCGAGCTGGGGCTCGATTCGATCGACGCGCTGGAGATCTCGCTGGCGGTTTCCAGGCGCTACGGTTTCCAGCTGCGCTCGGACAATCCGGACAACCGGCGGATCTTCTCCAGCCTGCGCACGCTGTCCGAACACATCGAGCAGCATCGCGCGGGCTGAGTCCGCCGCGCGGGCTGCGTCAAGCCATCGCTGCCGCGGCGGCTTTCCTTTCCGAGGGCCCACGTCGATGAATGAGCGTGCGATGCCTGCCCGCGCGTTTCCGCTGCGACGCGCCACGCTCGCCCTGCTGCCACTGTATCCGGCGCTGGCGATCGGCGGCGCGCTGACGCATCGCGCCGCGCTCTCGCTGGCCGCCCTGCTCCTGCTGGTCACGCTGTGGCTGCTGCCGCGCCTGCTCGCCGGTAGCGTGCGCCCGTGGATCGGCTGGGGTACGGCCGTGTTGCTCGCGTGCGCCAGCGCCTGGCTCGGCCTGGCCGATCGCCTGCTCGATGCCGTGCCGCCGGGCATTCTCGCCGGCCTCGCGCTGTGGTTCGGCGCCACGCTGCGCGCGGGGCGCGAGCCGCGGGTGGCGCGGTTCATCCGCGTGCTGGAAGGCGAGGCGCAGCTGGCCCGGCCCGGCGTCGCCCGCTATGCGCGCGGCGTCACCGTGTTCTGGACCGTCCTGCTCGCGCTGCAGGCGCTGATCCTTGCCGCGCTGTGGCTGCGCGGCCTGTTCGATGCCACCGACTTGCCGCGCTGGGCGCTGGCCTACCAGCATGTGGGCGGCTATCTGCTGATCCCGCTCGCGTTCACCCTGGAATACGCCTTCCGCCGCTGGCACCTGCGGCACGTCCAGCATCCCGGGCTGCACGCCCAGGCGCTGCAGATGATGCGGCACTGGCCGCAACTGCTGCACGACACGCACCGCCACCGATGACTGCCGCTGCCTGCCACGCGACGTTTGCCGTCGCGCTGACGCATCCCGCGCTGCCGGGGCATTTCCCCGGGCAGCCGCTGGTGCCCGGCGTGGTGATGCTGGAGCAGGTGGCGATGGCGCTGCGCGCGTGGCGCGACGAGCGCATGGCCGGCGTGGCCGAAGCCAAGTTCGTGGCGCCGCTGCTGCCGGGCGAAACGGCCGATCTCACGCTGAGCGAGGCGGGCAGCCGCGTGCGCTTCGAGATCCGGCGCGGCGGCGAACTGCTGGCGCGCGGCGTGGTGGAAGGAGCGCGCACATGACCGCGCGCTGGCAGAGTCGGCCCGAGGGGGGCGGACGCTTCGCGCTGTGGCTGATCCGCTCCATCGCGCTGCTGTGCGGACGCCGCTTCGCGCGGCTGTTCCTGTATCCGATCACGGCCTACTTCTACGTGCGTCGCCGGCCCGAGCGGCAGGCCTCGCGGCAGTACCTGGGCCGCGTGCTCGGCCGTGCGCCGACCCGGCGCGAGGTGTTCCGCCACCTGCACTGCTTCGCCGCGATCACCATGGACCGCGTCTACCTGCTCGCCGACGGCGACCGCGCATTCGAGATCGAGACGCAGGGCCTGCACCTGCTCGACGCGCAGATCGCGCTGGGCCGCGGCGTGCTGCTGCTCGGCTCGCATCACGGCAGCTTCGAGGCGCTCAGGGCGATCGGCGCGCGCCGTCCCGAGGTGCCGTTGCGCGTGGTGCTGGACAAGCAGAAGACGCCGGCGATGACCGAGCTGCTCGAAGCGCTGGCCCCGGAAGTGGGCGCCAGCGTGATCGACGCCTCGCAGGACGGCACCTCGATCACGCTGGCGCTGGCCGAAGCCTGTCAGCGCGGCGCGCTGGTGGCGCTGCTGGCCGATCGCGGCCGCGACCGCGAAACCCTGCGCCACGCACCGTTCCTGGGCCGGCCGGCGCCGTTCCCGGTGGGGCCGTGGCTGCTGGCGCACGCGCTGCAGGTGCCGGTGATGCTGTGCTTCGGCCTGTACCTGGGCGGCAAGCGCTACCGGCTGGTATTCGAGCCGGTGGCCGAGCGCGTGGTGATCCCGCGCAACCAGCGCGGCCCGGCGCTGGACGCGCTCATCGCCCATTACGCCGCGCGGCTCGACCATTACGCCCGCCTTGCCCCCTACAACTGGTTCAACTTCTATGATTTCTGGCAGCAAGATCAGCGTGCTCCTGCTGGCGGCGTGGCTGGTGAGCCTGCCGACGTGGGCCAGCACGCCAGCGCCTGACGCGCAGGCGCTGATCGCCTCGCTGGGGCGGCCTGCGCCCGCGCGTACCGCGTTCGCCGAGGCGCGCTTCATGAAGCTGCTCGATCGCCCGCTGGTGGTGTCCGGCGAACTGGCCTGGCTCGGCGGCGACCGGCTGCAGCGCACCGTCACCGCGCCGCGCGCGGAGCGCTTCACGATCGCCGACGGTGAGGTCACGCAGGAGCGTACCGGTCGTCCGGCGCGGCACTTCTCGCTCAGGCACGCGCCGCAGCTGCAGGGCCTGCTCGACAGCTTCACCGCCCTGCTGAGCGGCGATTCCGCACGGCTGGCCGAGGCGTTCCGGATCGAGCGCAGCGGCAGCGACGCCACGCACTGGACGCTCACCCTCACGCCGCGCGACGCACGCGTGGCCAGCAAGGTGACCAGCATCCGCATCGACGGCCAGGCCGACGAGCCGCGCTGCATGGTGATGCAGGAGTCCGACGGCGACGTGGCGATCGACTTGCTCGGCCCGCTGGCGGCGAAGATGCCCGCGGCACCCACCCGCGCCGCGCTCGCGGCACTGTGCCAGCAGCCCGCGCCTTGAGCGGTGCGCCGCAGGGCATGCGGCCGGGCGCACGGCTTGCGTTGCTGGCGGCCTGGCTGCTGGCGCTGGGCGGGCTCGGCGCGCTGGTGGCGCACCGGCTGCAGATCAGCACCGACCTGCGCAGCTTCATGCCCGCCCCCACCACGCCCGAGCAGCGCCTGCTGATGGAGCAGGTGGGCGATGGCCCCGGCTCGCGGCTGCTGCTGTTGGCGATCGAGGCGCGCTGCCATGCACACGTCGACGCCGCGGCGTGCACCACGCCGGCGCAGCGCGACGCCACGCTGGCCGCGCTCAGCCAGGGACTGGCCGCTGCGCTCAAGGGTGACGCACGCTACAGCCAGGTGCTCAACGGCAGCTTCGATCCCGGCGCGCTCGATCCGGCGCTGCTGCCGTATCGCTACCTGCTGTCGCCCACACTGGACTCCCAGCCGCTGGACGAGGCCTATCTGGCCGACCAGCTCGACCAGCGGCTGGACGATCTGTCCTCGCCGGCCGCGGTGCTGCTGAAGGATCTGCTGCCGCGCGATCCCACGCTGGAAGTGCTCAAGTTGGCGCAGCGCTGGTCGCCGCCCAAATCCCCCGAGACGCGCGACGGCGTGTGGTTCTCGCCGCAGCACGAGGCGCTGCTGCTGGTGCAGACCCAGGCGGCCGGCTTCGACCCGGACGCGCAGCGGCAGGCCATCGACGGCATCCGCGCGGCCTTCGCGCGCCTGCCGCAGCACGAGGCGGCCACCCTCACGCCGAGCGGCCCGGGCTACTTCAGCGTGGTGGTGAACGCGGCCACCCGCGCGCAGGCGGACTGGATCGGGCGCATCTCCACCGTGGGCTTCGTCGCGCTGCTGCTGCTGGCCTACCGCAGCGTGCGTTCGCTGCTGCTCGGCGCGCTGCCGGTGGTCAGCGCCGCGCTGGCCGGCATGGCCGCGCTGGTGCTGGTGTACCCGCAGGTGCACGGCATCACGCTGGCGTTCGGCTTCACCCTGCTGGGCGTGGCGCAGGAGTATCCGATCCGCCTGCTCAGTCACCGCCGCGCCGGCGAGGACGCGCTGGCCAGCGCGCGCCAGCTGTGGCCGCTGCTGCTCACCGCGATCGCCTCGGCCTGCATCGCCTACCTCGCCTTCTACGCCTCGGGCGTGGACGGCCTGAAGCAGCTGGCGGTGTTCACCATCACCGGCCTGCTGGTGGCCGGTTTCAGCACCCGCTACCTGCTGCCGTACCTGCTGCCCGCGCAGGTGCGCGACGTGGCCGGCATGCCGTGGCTGGTGAAGGCGCGGCACCTGGTCGACCGCCTGCCGCGGCCGCGCTGGGTGCCGCTGCTCGTAGCGGCGGCCACCGTGCTGATGCTCGCCTGCGCGCCCGGCCCGTTCTGGCAGAACAATCTCGCCGCGCTCACCCCGCTGCCCGCCGACCTGCTGCTGCGCGACGCCCGCCTGCGCGAGGCGCTGGGCGCGCCGGACGTGCGCTACCTGCTGCTGATCCAGGCGCCCACCGAGCAGGGCGTGCTCGAAACGTCCGAGCGGCTGGAGCCGGCGATCGAGGCGCTGGTGGCGCGCCATGCGGTCGATGCGATCGAGCTGCCCTCGAAATACCTGCCCAGCGAGGCGACCCAGCGCGCACGCCAGGCGCGGCTGCCCGATCGCGCCACGCTGCAGGGGTCGCTGGCGCAGGCGGTCAGCGGTTTGCCGTTCCGCCAGGATCTGTTCGCCCCGTTCGTGGACGACGTGGAAACCGCCCGCAGCGCGCCGCTGCTCACGCCGGAGCGCTATGCGCAGAGCCCCCTGGGCCAGCGGCTGACGGCGATGCTGATGCATCGCGGCGACCACTGGCTGGGCCTGGGTACGGTCAGCGGCGTGCACGACGTGGCCGCGATTCAGGCGATGGCCGCGGCGCAGGGCGGCGGCGTGCGTCTGCTGGACATGAAGGGCGCGGCCGAATCGCTGGTGGCGGCGTATCGCGTGCGCATCCTCAAGGCGCTGGGCGTGGCCACGCTGCTGCTGGTGCTCACCATCACGCTGTCGCTGCGCAGCGTGCGGCGCGCCTGGCACGTGCTGGCACCGATGACCCTGGCCACCTTCCTGGTGCTGGCGGTCGAGCGGCTGATGGGCATCGAGATCTCGCTGTTCCATCTGGTCGCGCTGATCCTCGCTGGCGGCCTTGGCCTGCATTACGCGCTGTTCTTCGAGCGCGAGACCGGCGACCCGGCCGAGCAGCGCCGTACCCTGCACGCCACGCTGGTGTGCGTGGCGTCCGCGCTGCTGGTGTTCGGCATGCTGGCCTGGGCGAGCATCCCGGTGCTGCGCGCGATCGGGCTCACCGTGAGCCTGGGCGTGGCCTTCCACTTCTGCCTTTCGATCCTGATGGCACCGCATGCTCGACAGGACTGAGTTCGCCCCGCTGATTCCCCACGCCGGCAGCATGTGCCTGCTCGACGCCGTGCTGACCTGGGACGCCACCACCATCCATGCGGTGAGCGAAAGCCACGCACGTGCCGAGCACCCGCTGCGCGGTGCCGGCGGCGGCCTGCACGCCGTGCACCTGGCCGAATACGGTGCGCAGGCGATGGCCGTGCACGGCGCGCTGCGCGATCGGGCCCAGGGCGCAACGGCGGTGAAACCGGGGCGCCTGGTGAGCCTGCGCGGGGTGCGGCTGGCGGTCGAATACGTGGCCGCATCGGGTGGACGTCTGGACGTCCATGCCGAATGCCTGTATGCCGACGATGCCGGTGCGCAATACGCCTTCCGCGTCGAGCAGGCCGGCCGCCTGTTGGCCAGCGGCCGCGCCGCCGTGATCCACCCTTCGGAGCCCAGCCATGACTGATGCCCAGCCTTCCCGTCGCGCCCTCGTCACCGGCGGCAGCGGCGACCTCGGCGGCGCGATCTGCCGCGCGCTGGCCGCGTCCGGCTACCACGTGATCGTGCACGCCAACCGTGGCCTCGAACGCGCCGAGGCGGTGGCTGCCGCGATTCACCAGGCGGGTGGCCGCGCGCAGGCGCTGGCGTTCGATGTCGCCGACGCGGCGGCCACGCGCGCGGCGCTGGACTCGCTCCTGGCCGACGGTGCGATCCACGCGGTGGTCAACAACGCCGGCGTGCACGAGGACATGCCGATGGCCGGCATGACCGACGCCGCCTGGCACCGCGTGATCGACGTGTCGCTGCACGGCTTCTTCCACGTCACCCAGCCGCTGCTGCTGCCGATGGCGCGCGCGCGCTTCGGCCGCGTGGTGTCGATCAGCTCGGTGGCGGCGGTGGTCGGCAACCGCGGGCAGACCAACTACGCGGCGGCCAAGGCCGCGCTGCACGGCGCCAGCAAGTCGCTGGCGCGCGAGATGGCCTCGCGCGGCATCACCGCCAACGTGGTGGCGCCGGGCATCATCGAAGGCAGGATGACCGGCGAGGAGTTCCCGCCCGGGCGCATCCGCGAGATGGTGCCCGCGCAGCGCGCCGGCACGCCGCAGGAAGTGGCTGCGCTGGTTGCCTTCCTGTGTTCGGACGCCGCCGGCTACATCAACGGCCAGGTGATCGGCGTCAACGGCGGCATGGGCTGAGAGGCTGAGAAAAAATCGCCCGCCTACTGCGACCGCCGCCAAACGCCCGTGCCGGCGGTCACGAACGCCTGGCGGCGCTCTCGCTACGGCGGTCGAATTTTTCTCAGCCTCTGAGTCGCCTGCGCGGCTCCGCCGGAGCGAACGGCCGTATCGAGCTGGCGCGCTCAGGCGGCGCGAAACAGTGTCGGCGGCTGGCGTGGCCGGCCAGATCGCCCATCGTCTCGCGCATCGCTTCGCCGGCGTCGCCGCTGGCACGCGCCACGATGGTGGCGGCCAAGCCCCGCATCATCGACGGGCCTGCAGGCGATCCGCCGGCACTGGCCGGAGGTCTACGACGAGGCAGGGCTGGGCGAGGCGCAGCGCCGTCGCTGTGGGGGCGACAGTTGCTCAACACGTTCGCGCTGCAGGCCTGGTACAGACCCGCATCCTGGGCGAAAAGCTCCTCGCCCTGAATCCGTTTGCCGCAGGTCGCTTATCCGACGCTGCCCTCACCTGTCTACGCAAGCTGGTGATGCAAATAACCCCTCTCTGTGTCACTCGAAACGGCGCTCAGTCCGTGGGCGCATCCACCACCGACCACGCCACGCTGCCGCCGGCGCGCAGCGGCACGCACACGCTGTCGCCCAGCGGCACGGTGGCGGGCACGGTCCAGGGGCGGCGTTCCAGCACCAGGCGTTCGGTGTTGCGCGGCAGGCGGTAGAAGTCCGGGCCGTGGAAGCTGGCGAAGCTCTCCAGGTTTTCCAGCTTGCCGGCCTCGTCGAAGGCTTCGGCGTACAGCTCGATCGCGGCGTGCGCGGTGAAGATGCCGGCGCAGCCGCAGTCGGCCAGCTTGGCCGCGCGCGGGTGCGGCGCGCTGTCGGTGCCGAGGAAGAAGCGGCTGTCGCCGCCGGTCGCCGTGGCCAGCAGCGCCTGGCGATGCTGCTCGCGCTTGAGCACCGGCGCGCAGTAGTGGTGCGGGCGCACGCCACCGTCGAACAGCGCGTTACGGTTGAGCAGCAGGTGATGGACGGTGATGGTGGCGGCCACGTGGTTGTCCTGCGCCTGCACGAACTGCACGGCGTCGGCGGTGGTGATGTGCTCGAACACCACGCGCAGGTTCGGGAAGCGCGCACGCAGCGGCAGCATGTGGCGGTCGATGAAGGTCTTCTCGCGGTCGAACACGTCCACCGCCGGGTCGGTCACCTCGCCGTGCACCAGCAGCGGCAGATCGGCCTGTTCCATCGCCTCCAGCACCGGATAGACGGTGGAAAGATCCGACACGCCGGCGTCCGAGTGGGTGGTGGCGCCCTGCGGATAGAACTTCACCGCGTGCACCTGGCCGCTGGCCTTGGCCGCGACGATCTCCTCCGGCATGGTCTGGCGGGTGAGGTACAGCGTCATCAGCGGCTCGAACGCCATGCCGGTGGGCAGCGCAGCGAGGATGCGCCCGCGGTAGGCCAGCGCCTGCGCCACGGTGGTCACCGGCGGCTTGAGGTTGGGCATCACGATGGCGCGGGCGAAGCGCCGCGCGGTGTGCCCGACCACCGAGGCCAGCGCCTCGCCGTCGCGCAGATGCAGGTGCCAGTCGTCGGGGCGGACGATGTCCAGTCGGTCCGTGCTCATGGGCCGCTCCTCTGAAGATGGGGAATCAAAGACGCATAGTGTCCCGCGTCCGGCGGGAAAAGTCCGGTGCGGTCACGCACGCACGGGGTCGCTGCAGCACCGGGTCGGATTCGGGCCCGGTACTTCCTCCGCATTTCCGGCCCGGACCGCCGGCACTGCGCGGATCGTCCGATGGCGGGAGATCGGCGTCCGCGATCGGCCGTGGCCGTCCCGCAGCGACCGCGCGCGAGGCGTGCGCCGGGTATCGTGGCTGCGGCGTCCGGCTCTTGCAGTGCGCGCACCAGGGCTGTTTTGTGCGGCGCACCACGAGAGGTGCGTCGCACCGCGCGGGTCGTCATCGCGATGACGCTACCCATTCGCCCTGTTATAAGGTAAAAAGTATTACAAATAAACGGCGCTGGCCGGGCCGGATGCCGCCGGGCCGAGGCAGCCGCTCCAACCAACCGCCGTCGTCCTTGCGGACGGCGGGCATCGACAAGGAGACAGCCAATGGTGAGGCCGATCGCCACGCGCAATCTGCATGGCCAGGTGATCCATGAGCTGGGCAGGCAGATCGTCAGCGGCGAGCTCAAGCCGGGCGAGAGCCTGCCACGCGAAGAACTGCTCGCCGAGCGCATGAGCATGAGCCGCACCGCGCTGCGCGAGGCGATGAAGGTGCTGTCGGCCAAGGGGCTGATCGAATCGCGGCAGAAGACCGGTACCCGGGTGCGCGAGACGATCCACTGGAACCAGCTCGACGCCGACGTGCTGGCCTGGCGCTGCGAGTCGATGCCTACCGAAGACTTCGTCGAGAAGCTGGTGGAAATGCGCGAGATCATCGAGCCGGCCGCCGCCGCCGCTGCGGCGCGCCGCCGCACGCCGGAACAGCTGGCCGCGGTGGAAGCCGCCTACGCGGCGATGGCCGCCGCGAAGAACCTCGACGACTGGGCCGAGGCCGACCTGGCCTTCCACGAGGCCGTGCTGCATGCCACCAACAACGAGTTGATGATCTCGCTGTTCTCGGTGATCGAGACCGCGCTGGGCACCTACTTCGTGTTGTCGGCGAGCACCGCCAGCAACTTCAAGTATTCGTTGCCCCACCACCAGAAGGTGTATGAGGCGATCCGCCGGCGCCAGCCCGAGGTGGCACGTCAGGCGATGCTGAAGATGGTGGCCGATTCGCGCAGCAACATCCGCCGCCACCGCAAGGCGAAGGCCTGAGCAGATGGCGGGCCTGATCGGACTCGACTGGGGCACCAGCAGCCTGCGCGCCTATCGGCTCGATGCCGGCACGGTGGCCGAGGTGCGCGCGCGTCCGTGGGGCATCCGCCAGTTGCCGGAAGGCGGCTTCGACGCGGCGCTGGCCGAGGTCACCGCCGGCTGGCCCGCGCTGCCGCGGCTGGCCTGCGGCATGGTCGGCAGCCGCAACGGCTGGTGCGAGGTACCGTATCTCGAGCTGCCGACCGACGCGGTAACACTGGGGCGCGCGCTGCATGTTTTCGTCGCCGGTGACGGCCGTGCGCTGCACCTGGTGCCGGGGCTGCGCAACCCGCAAGGCCCGGACGTGATGCGTGGCGAGGAGACACAGCTGTTCGGCGCGATGGCGCGCGATCCGGCGCTGGCCGCGCATGCCACGGTCGTGCTGCCCGGCACGCACAGCAAGTGGGCCAGCGTGCGCGACGGCGCGATCGTCGACTTCAGCACGGCGATGACCGGCGAACTGTTCGCGCTGCTGCGGCGGCACTCGATCCTGAATGCCGGCGGCGACGAGGGTGCGCCGGCGCCGGATGCCTTTGCGCGCGGCGTGCTCGCCGCCCGCGACAGCGGCGCGGCCGGTGGACTCTCGCGATTGTTCTCGGCCCGCGCGCTGATGCTCGACGGCATGCTGGCGCCGGCCTCGGTGCCGGACTATCTCTCCGGTCTGCTGCTGGGCGAGGAACTGCGCGCGCAGATCGCCAGCGGCCGCTTCCGCATCGATGCGCCGATCCAGCTGATCGGCGATGCCGCGCTGTGTGCGCGCTACCGCGAGGCTGCCGCGCATTTCGATCTTTCCTTTGCCCAGCCGTGGGTCGACGTCGTCGCCGATGGGCTGTGGCAGCTCGCCGTCGCTGCCGGACTGGTGGCCGAGCCCCTGGCCATGGCGCCGAAGGAGGCCCGTTCATGCTGACCCCCTGGCTCTCGCCGCTGCCGCTGGTGGCGATCCTGCGCGGCCTGCTGCCGGAGGAAGCGGTTGCCATCGGCCGGGCGCTGGCCAGCGCGGGCCTGCGTGTACTCGAAGTGCCCCTGAACTCGCCGCGGCCCTGCGACAGCATCCGCCGGCTGGTCGAGGCGCTGGGTGACGGTTGTCTGGTCGGCGCGGGCACTGTGATGACGCCGGCGCAGGTCGACGAGGTCGCCGCGGCCGGTGGCCGGCTGATCGTGATGCCGCACGCCGATGCCACCGTGATCCGCGCCGCCAAGGCGCGTGGCCTGGTCTGCGTGCCGGGCGTCGCCACGCCCACCGAGGCCTTCGCGGCGATCGCCGCCGGCGCCGACGGGCTCAAGCTGTTTCCCGCCGAGCAGGCCGCGCCGAGAGTACTCAAGGCCTGGCGCGCCGTGCTGCCGCCGGACCTGCCGGTGCTGCCGGTCGGCGGCATCACGCCGGACACCATGGCGCCGTGGATCGCTGCCGGAGCGCAGGGCTTCGGCATCGGCTCGGCGCTGTTTGCCCCCGGCGTCGACGCCGCGGAGATCGAACGACGCGCCCGCCGCTTTGCCGACGCGTGGGCCGCCCTTGCCACATCGCCCCAGGAAAGCGCCCCATGAAGATCACCCGACTCACCACGTACCTGGTGCCACCGCGCTGGTGCTTCGTGCGCATCGAAACCGACGCCGGCATCAGCGGCTGGGGCGAACCGGTGGTCGAGGGCCGCGCGCAGACCGTCGCAGCCGCGGTCGAGGAACTGTCGGACTACCTGGTCGGCCAGGACCCGCGCCGGGTCGAGGACCTGTGGAACGTGATGTACCGCGGCGGCTTCTACCGCGGTGGGCCGATCCTGATGAGCGCGATCGCCGGCATCGACCAGGCGCTGTGGGACATCAAGGGCCGGGCGCTGGGTGTGCCGGTGCACGAACTGCTGGGCGGGCGCGTGCGCGAGCGCATCCGCGTGTACTCGTGGATCGGCGGCGACCGCCCCGCGGATACCGCGGCGGCGGCGAAGGCCGCGGTCGAGCGCGGTTTCACCGCGGTGAAGATGAACGCCACCGAGGAAATGCACTTCGTCGATACCCACGACAAGGTCACCCGCGTGCTGGAGAACGTGCAGGCGGTGCGCGATGCGGTCGGGCCGAACGTCGGCCTGGGCCTGGACTTCCACGGCCGCGTGCACAAGCCGATGGCCAAGGTGCTGATGCGCGAGCTGGCGCCGTACAAATTGATGTTCATCGAGGAGCCGGTGCTGTCCGACCATCTCGAGGCGCTGCCCGAGCTGGCCTCGCTGTCGCCGGCGCCGATCGCGCTGGGCGAGCGCCTCTATTCGCGCTACGACTTCAAGCGCGTGCTGCAGATGGGCGGCGTGGACATCATCCAGCCCGATCCGTCGCATTCGGGCGGCATCACCGAGACGCGCAAGATCGCGGCGATGGCCGAGGCCTACGACGTGGCGCTGGCGCTGCACTGCCCGCTGGGTCCGATTGCGCTGGCGGCCAACCTGCAACTGGACGGCGTGTGCCACAACGCCTTCATCCAGGAGCAGAGCCTGGGCATCCACTACAACGCGACCAACGACCTGCTCGACTACGTCACCGACCGCCGCGTGTTCGCCTACGAGGACGGCTACGTGACCATTCCGCACGGCCCCGGCCTGGGTATCGAGGTGAACGAGGCCTACGTGGCGGAACGGGCCGAGATCGGCCACCGCTGGCGCAACCCGCTGTGGCGCCACGCCGACGGCAGCGTCGCCGAATGGTGATGCCACGCGTCGCCGCGCTCCCTCCCGTTTCCGGAACCTGCTGATGTCCTCCTTCGCCACGTACCCCAGCCTGGTCGATCGCAACGTCCTGATCACCGGCGGCGCCAGCGGTATCGGCGCCAGCTTCGTCGAACACTTCGCCCGCCAGGGCGCGCGCGTGGCCTTCCTCGACGTCGACGACGCCGGCGCCCGGCGGGTGCTGGACGCACTGGACGAAGTGCCGCACGCGCCGGTCTACCTGCATTGCGATCTCACCGACGTCGCCGCACTGCGGGCGGCGATCGCCACCGCGCGCGAAGGCATCGGGCCGATCGCCGTGCTGGTCAACAACGCCGCCAACGACGCGCGCCATGCGCTGGCCACGGTCGACGTGGCGGCATTCGAGCGCAACGTGGCGATCAACCTGCGCCACCAGATCTTCGCCACCCAGGCGGTGCTGCCGGACATGCAGGCACTGGGCGGCGGCTCGATCATCTGCCTGGGCTCCACCGGCTGGATGAAGAAGAGCGGCGGCTACCCGCTGTACGCGATGGCCAAGGCGGCCGTGCGCGGCTTCGTCAACGGCATGGCGCGCGAACTGGGCCGGCAGCACATCCGCATCAACGGGCTGATTCCCGGCTGGGTGATCACCGAGAAACAGCGTGCGCTGTGGCTGGATGCCGAGGGCGAGGCCGAGCTCCGCCGCGTGCAGTGCATGCCGGGCTATCTGATGGCCGAGGACCTGGCGCGCATGGCGCTGTTCCTCGCCGCCGACGACAGCCGCATGTGCACCGGCCAGGATTTCATCGTGGACGGCGGCTGGGTATGAGCGAGGTCCGGACGCTGCCCGTCATGCAGCCGGCGGTGGACGCGGGCAATACGCTCGGCGAAGGCATCGTGTGGTGTGACCGCACACAGTCGGTGTACTGGACCGACATCGCCCGCGCGCTGCTGTACTGCTGGCACCCGGACAGTGATGCGCTGCAGGCCTGGGCGATGCCCGAGCGGCTGGCCTCGTTCGCGCTGTGCGAAGACGACGGCTGGCTGCTGCTGGCGCTGGCCTCGCGGCTGGCCTTTTTCCGTCTTGCCGACGGCTACCTCGAACCGCTGCACGCCGTCGAGCCGGGCGCCTCCACGCGCAGCAACGACGGTGGCTGCGATCGCCAGGGCCGTTTCGTGTTCGGCACGCTGCACGAGCCGGCATCCGGTGTCAGGCAAGCGGTCGGCGGCTTCTGGCGGCTGGATGCCCATCGGGTGCTGGAGAAGCTCGACCTGCCCGCGGTGGCGATCGGCAACTCCATCGCCTTCAGCCCCGATGGCGGCACCATGTATTTCTGCGATTCGCTGACCCGGCAGATCCATTGCTGCGCCTACGGCGACACGCTGGGGCCGCCGCGCCTGTTCGCCACGGTCGATGGCCGGCTCGGCGAGCCGGACGGTTCCTGCGTGGACGCCGATGGCAACCTCTGGAATGCGCAATGGGGCCGCGGTCGCGTGGTCTGCCACGGACCCGATGGCGCGCTGCGCAGCGTGCTGCCACTGCCGGCGAGCCAACCCACCCGTGCAGCCTTCGGTGGTGCGCGGCTGGACACGCTGTACGTCACCAGCGCGCGCGAGGGCCTCTCCAGCGCCGCGCTGGCTGCCGAGCCGCTTGCAGGGGCGCTGTTCCGCGCCAACGTCGGCGTGCATGGATTGCCCGAACCCCGCTTTGCCGGTCGCCCCGGGGCATCGTCTGCCGCCGGCTGAGTTTCAACCCTTCATCCCTTCCACAAGGAAGCCTGCCATGAACTCCGTTGCCCAAGCTGCCGTCGGTCATTCCAGGGCCACCGCGATCTTCACCTGTATCCTCGCCGCGCTCGCCGGCCTGATGTTCGGCCTGGACATCGGCGTGATCTCCGGTGCCCAGCAGTTCATCCAGAAGGAGTTCGCGGTCGGCGATCGCACCATCGAGTGGATCGTCTCGATCATGATGGCCGGTGCCGCGCTCGGTGCGCTGGGTGCGGGCTGGATGTCCGGCCACCTGGGACGCAAGCGTTCGTTGATCCTCGGCGCCGTGCTGTTCGTCGCCGGTTCGGTGCTGTGCGGCATGGCATGGGCGCCCTACGTGCTGATCGTGGGTCGGCTCATCCTCGGCGTGGCCATCGGCATCGCCAGCTTCACCGCGCCGCTGTACCTGGCCGAGATCGCCCCCGAGAAGATCCGTGGCGCGATGATCTCGCTGTACCAGCTGATGATCACCATCGGTATCCTGGCGGCCTTCCTCTCCGACACCGCCTTCAGCTACACCGGCAACTGGCGCTGGATGCTGGGCATCATCGCGATTCCCGGAGCGCTGTTCCTGGCCGGTGTGTTCTTCCTGCCGTACAGCCCGCGCTGGCTGATGATGCGTGGCCGTCGCGCCGAGGCCGAGCAGGTGCTGTTCAAGCTGCGCGGCAATCCGGTGGAGGTCAACCAGGAGCTGAGCGATATCGAGCAGCAGCTCAAGGTGCCGCAGCGTGGCGTGCACATGTTCTTCCAGAACGCCAATTTCCGCCGCTCGGTGGGCCTGGGCGTGCTGCTGCAGGTGATGCAGCAGCTCACCGGCATGAACGTGGTGATGTACTACGCGCCGCGCATCTTCCAGGGCATGGGCTACAACACCGAGTCGCAGCTGTGGTTCACCGCCATCGTCGGGCTGGTCAACGTGCTGGCCACCTTCATCGCCATCGCCTTCGTCGACAAGCTCGGCCGCAAGCCGATCCTGTACGTCGGCTTCGTGGTGATGGCGCTGGGTCTGGGCGTGGTCGGCACGATGATGCACCTGGGCATCCACAGCCACGCCGAGCAGTTCTTCACCGTCGGCATGCTGCTGATCTTCATCGTCGGCTTCGCCATGTCGGCCGGCCCGCTGATCTGGACGCTGTGCTCGGAGATCCAGCCGTTGAAGGGACGCGACTTCGGCATCGGCTGCTCCACCTTCACCAACTGGGCGGCCAACTGGGTGGTGGGCGTGTCCTTCCTGAGCCTGCTCAACGGCATCGGCAATGCCGCCACGTTCTGGCTGTACGGGGCGTTCAACGTGGTGTTCATCCTGTTCACTTTCTGGCTGGTGCCGGAGACCAAGGGCACCACGCTGGAGGAGATCGAGCGCAATCTGATGTCCGGCAAGCGGCTGCGCGAGATCGGGCGCTGAGACGGTGGGGTGGCGGTGCGCCGCCATCTGCTGGCGAGCCTGGCCGTCGTTGCCCTGCCGCACATGGGGCTGGATGCCGTTCGGAAAAAATGTGGCGGTGGCCTCGGGGAGGGCCGCCACCGCCACCAGCACTTGCAAATGGATGCGCACATGCCGATCGCCGGGACGGCCACCAGGCCCGCAACCGCTCCTGCTACCGCCATACCGGGGGAGCGCGTCGAGGCTTCCGTGCGCGATCCTCAGGATCCATGCGCCTGCCTCAGGTCACCGGACGGCAGCGGTAGTGCCATGCCTGCCTTGTAGGGCACGCCCAGCACGGGCGCGCCAAGGTCATCGAAATGCATCGGCTGCATGCGAATGTCCCGGCATACATAAGCTGGCTTGCAATCCAGGCGCTCGATGGCGTGGTACACGTTCCACCACTGGCGCCCATCCGGCGATGGAACGAACACTACCGAGCCCGGTCCGTAGACCGTGCCGTGATGGTCGAAGATCGGCCCGGACTTGTGCCATGCCGACGCATCCAGCGGCGAGGCGCCGGGTGTGAGCGCAAGCAGCCCAACCGCATAGTCGTTCGGGATCCAGCTCGCGCCGGCGGAATAGGTGATGTAGGTGTGGCCGGCCCGGGTGTAGCCAACCGGCCCTTCCTGGATCGGCTTGCCGCGCGTCTCCCATGGGCGCCTCGGCGTGGAGAGTGCGACCGTGGCGCCGGTCACGTGGAGCGGATCGCGCATTCGTGCCAGGCAGATCCGCTGCGGGAAGCGCGAATCATGGTGATCGGTGCACGACCAGGTCAGATACAGGCGGCCGTCGGCCGCAGTGAAAACGTCCGGATCGATCCCCCAGTGCCTGCTTGATTCGGCCAGGTGTCCGTGCGGCAGGCCGGTATCTGCCTCTGCATAGGGGCCTTCAGGTCGGGCCGCCTCCAGCACGTAGAGCCGATGATGGTCGTTGTCACCATCGTCGGCGGCATAGTAGATGTACCAGCGGCCGTTGATGTGGTGCAGTTCTGGAGCCCAGATGTCGCGGGCGTTCGGTGCGCCCCGGTCAGGAGGATTCCACACCCCGATCCAGGGCGCCCGTGCCAGCCCGGACAGGCTTCGCGAGTGTCTGATGCAGATGGCAGCCACGCCGCATTGCGAGGCGGAGTAATAGTAGACGCCGGAGACCTGCGTGATCCACGGATCGCCGCCTGCAAACAACGGATTGGCGAATGTGGGTCCGGTATGCGCCGCCGCAACTCCCGGCACGGGCAGCACCCATGCCGAAAGTGCGAGCGCAGCGCCCGGAAAGTGTCGCAGCACGATGTCCTCCTCGACTGCCCCCGGCCCACCGCGCCAACCGGTCAACCGGGTGGCGCGGTGGGCCGGGAAACCCGGATGGAACGCCGGTCAGAACTTCAGGCGTACGCCCAGGCCCACCGAGCTGTCCTGGTAGCGCAGGTCCTGCGGCAGCGCCTGGCCTGGCCCCGCATACGAATGGAACTTGGCATGCGTGAGGTTGGTTGCATTCAGTACCACCGCCACGTGCGTGTTGACGTCGTAGCCGATCGACATGTCGAGCATGTTCGCCGGCTTGTCGTACATTTGGGCGTTGTTGCCGATCACGCCGGACGAAGCAAGGAAGAACTCGGGGAAACGACTGCGGTAGTTGTAGGCGAGGCGGGCCGAGAAACCGTACTTTTCATACATCAGCACGAGGTTGTAGTTGCTCTTCGACACGTTCTGGAACGATGTGCTGATGAAGCCGTTGCCGGTCATCGCAGGCGTCTTGAGTTTGCTGTCGATAAGGGTGTAGTTGGCCTGCACGCCCAGGCCGCTCCAGGCGCCGGGCAGGAAGCTGAAGAACTGCGTATAGGCCAGTTCCATGCCCTCCAGATGCCCGCTGCCCGAACTCTGGGGGCCGGAAATCAGGTAGGTGGTTCCGTTGATGTTTTCCTCGAAGCTGTAATTTTCGATATAGCCGGTGATATCGTGGTAGAACACGCCGCCGGTCAGCGAGCCGGCAGGGCTGAAATACCACTCGAGCGTGGCGTCGTAGCTGTTGGATCTGGTCGGCTTCAGGTTGGGGTTGCCACCGCCGCCGGTGGCGATGGTATTGGCCGTGGCCGGGCTCAGGGTAAGTGACGGATTGAGCTGGCCGAAGCCCGGATACTGGATCGTCTTGCCGGCCGACAGGCGCATCTGCAGGTTGTCGGTGAAGTGCAGGTTGAAAGTGGCGTTCGGCAACCAGTTCCGTTCGTCGGTGTTCAAGCCTATCGGCGAATAGGTGTTGGTCGAAGTGTCATAGGTGTAGGCGGCGAGATTGCGCTTGACCCGTTCCATGCGCATGCCGATGACACCATCGAACGGCAGGCCGAACAATTCGTTGCCGTAATTGAACTGGGCGTACGCCGAGTAGGTCTTCTCGCCGATATGGAAGTACTGGCCCTGCTGCGGCGGCAGCAGGCCGGGCGGCATGCCGTAGTAGCCGCGCAGAGCATCCTCGTTGTTCGCCAGGTAATCGTAACAACCGCTCAGTGCGCCGTCAGGCACCGCACCGTCCCGCGGGATCGAGCAGAAATATCCGGGGCCGAACAACGCATAGACGTTGTTTGCCGGATTCGGCACGCCGCCAGCCAGCCAGGCACCGCCCGGAGGACCCTGGTTGTGCATGGCGCCGGACGCGCTGGCCGTGGTATCCGCGTAGCGCAAGCCGAAATCGACCGAGCCGAACAGATCGCCATTGAAATCGTAATTGCCGTCGCCGCGCCACGCGGTCTGCGTCGCTCGGTTGTTGTTCCACTGCTGGTACAGCCCGTTCAGATAGTAGTTGTGCGGGTCCAGCTGGGGATTGCCGACCAGGCCCCACGTATTCGGGTAGTTGTAGTAGGTGGTGAGCGGAGCGTGGTAGGCATCGAGGAAGGTGTCGATGACGAAATTGTCGGTCTGGAAGCTGGAGGTGGTGCGGCTCAGATCGGTGGACAGCCGAAGGCGGTCACCGCGCCACTTGAAGCCCCAGGCATTCTGGAAATTGTGGCCCCACTGCTGACGTGCCTGGGTGCTTGTGGCGGCATAGTAATTGCCGGTGAACGTCGTACTGGTCAATGGGCAGATCGTCTGCCCGTAATATGGCGAACCGACCTGACCTACCGGGAAGCAGGCATCGCTGGCGGTGACCTGTGATGGCGCGACCACGTTCTGCGGCCCCGAGAAATAGTACGTCTGGTTGTATTTGTCCGAATCCCAGGTATACAGGCCCTCCAGGTACATTTCGGTGTTGTCGGTCGGCTTCCACTGCAGGGCGTAGTTGGCTTCCGGGCGTTTGCGCCAACCCACGTTGTAATTCGCGCCGTACTGGTTCGGGGCCACGAGCAGATTGCCATTGCCGGTGCGCACCGGATTCCCTGAGCCGTCCGTCATCACCCGGGTGAGATTGTCGTCCACGTAGGCGACGTTGTAGTCGTAATGCATGGTGGTGATGCCAGCGTTCAGCAGCGCACCGAATTCGCCTGCATCGGTGTGCCAGCGGTTGCTGAGCAAGAAGCTGGCCGTGGGGTCGGTGTGGCCACCGTATTTCTGATGGGTTTCGTTGAGCGTGGCCACCGCCTTGAAACCGCTGAAGTCGAACGGCCGGTAGGTCCGCATGTCGACAGTACCCGCGATGCCACCGGTGACCATCGTCGCTTCGGTCGACTTGTAGACGTCCAGACGACTCACGGCGGTGGCCGGAAGATCCTGGAACGAAAACTGGCGGCCACCGGCGTTGAAGATCTCGCGACCATTCCACGTGGTGACTACATTCGGCAGGCCACGCACGACCACGGTACTGGTCTCGCCCTGGAAGCCCTGCGCCACCTGCACGCCGGTCACGCGCTGCAGGGCATCGGCCACGCTGTTGTCCGGTAGCTTGCCGATGTCTTCGGCCACGACGGAATCCACCACCATCCTCGCATCGCGCTTGATCTCCTGTGCGCTCTCGAGACTGCTTCGCAACGGAGTCACGTTTATGGTGGAGAGATTGACTGCATTCTTCTTGGCTTGCTCTTTCTCGCGCTGCCTGGCTGCCTGCGCGGCGTTGCCCCTGGCGGAGCTGGCTTGCGCTGACGCCTGGGCAGCTTGTTCCAAGGCGGGTTTGTCGACCGCAGTGGTCGCCATCGCGGTTGCCGGGATCAGGCAGGCGCTGATCGCACCGGCCAGAAGACTGGTCGTGCAGGAAACCAGAATCGGATGCTCCATGAAGTTCTCCCCAAGGCTTTTTGTGTCGCTGACGGTTGGCGGAGGCGTGACCGATGCCGCAACAGCCGAGGCAATGATCCGGCCTGGACGATGCAGATTATCGGCGGCGTCCCGTCTCTTCGGACCCGCTTTCAAGCTGTCCATGGATAGTCGGACAATTTAAATTGTCATACTATATGACATAAGATGCGACAGAAATTTGGGCTTGTCATGCTGCGGCGCACCGTCACGAGGCAGCCCGTCCACCGGGCCCTGCGGGATGCAAGAACGCTCAGCATGAAGCCTGTGCCAAAACGCGGATTCCCGCGCCGATATGCTCGCAACCATGCCCGCAGCGCAAATTGCGGGCATGGCCTTGACGGCTTTCGCACGTGGCGAAGCCGGCCGCAATCGACGCTGTTTCCACTGCATGCCCGACACCGTGACGGCGGCGATGCGCACATCCACCGCGTGCAGCACGTATCGATCCGTTACAGCGGACGCCTGACCGAGACGGGCATCGCGCCGCCGGTCGGCAGCGTCGGAGACGGCTGCGACAATGCGTTGGCCGGGGACGGTCAATGGGCTGTACGAGAACGAGTACATCCCCCCGGAATCCCGGAGGAACGGTGAGGCCATCACGCCCACCGGGTCCACAATTACCAACGACTGCTGGGTCCGGTCGGGAACATTCCGCCAGCGGAGGGGCCGGAGCGGCTTAGAACTTATCCGTAAATAATATTGACCTTCAAAGGCACCTTGCGAAACGCGATGATCGCCGCCGCGAGATGATTGAGGCCGAGAAAACTGCGTTCAAGTTTTTCGTGGCATACCAAGAGCTTGCGAAAGCGATTGAACCAACTGTGTGCGACCTCGACCCCCCCCGGCGCCGGGCGCGTTTGGTGGGGTCTCGACGCTTCTCTTTGGCTGGCAACCGGTGCGCAGGACATACACGATGGCCTCGAACACCACGCGTGCCTCCTTGGGCTTGCGCCCGCCGCCGGGTTTGCGCCGATACTCCTTGCCCGCTTCTCGTTGGCGTTGTGGAATCAAGGGTTCGACCCGCTGCCAAAACGCGTCCGACACTTCCCAGGACGGAAGTCTGCTTCGCAATGCTGCCTTTGCCATCGTCGTTCTCCCATCGCGGACAAGCCGCGTCCTGATTTCCCACGTCACGCATCCACCGTTGCAAGCCGATAACTCAGCGGTGGCGTCCGCGCCGCGGCGACGATGAGGCGCGGCACCAGGGCGGCCAGGTCGAAGCGGCGATTGAATCGGTAGCAGAACTCGGACAGATAGCGCTGCAGGTACTTCGGACGCAGCGCATGGTAGGTACCATGCAGCGCGTTCTTGACGTTACCCAGCATCGTGTTGACCCACGTGAAGATGGGATGCCCCAGATCGGGGACGCCGCCGCCGGTGGGGATGGCGGTATGCGTGCAATCGGCATCGGTCACGCCCGGAAAACACGTCAGCCCGTCGGTGACGACCGCCGTGCCCGGCGCCGGATGGCGTTGGGCCCACGCGGCCAACACCTTTTTGCGAAACCCGGCCACCTCATCCATCCGCATGGCGATCGGGTGCCCCTCGGCAGTGCACTGCACCGCCGCCACGAACGGCGTCTTGCCGGGGCTGCCGCGGCCCGTGCCACCGCCGTGGCGTTCGCCACCCCAGTACGCATCGTCCATCAGCACGATGCCGCTCAGGACCTGCTCGCTGTCGCGCTCGACCATCGCCTGCATCAGCTTGTGCTTGAAGCAGCCACGCCGTGTTGTACGACGACACGCCTAGTTGCCGCCGCAGCGCCAGCGCCGAGATGCCGTTCTTGTGCTGGGTCAGCAGGTAGATCGCCAGAAACCACGTCCGCAACGGCAACTTGGTCTCGGCGAACAGCGTGCCGCTGGCGTGATCGCGATGACTGGCTGTCGACCCGTGCCGCCACCAGCGACATCTCTGTACAGCCCATGTTTTCGGAAAATCATGCGAAGGCTTGGCTGCACGAAAGAAGTTGCGATCTCATCGATCCACCCACTACTCTCCTGAACGTCAATTTAATGAATTGACCAAAGTTATCAGAATAATCCAGGGGAGAAACACAATGATGAAGTTTGTTCGTCGGGGGCTTCCGCGTTTGCCGCTAACCGTCGCGATTGTCGCTGCCCTCCAGCTCACGCCGGCGTTTGCGCAGGACCAGTCGGCTTCTGCCGACCAGCAGAAGGCCAGCTCAACTGACAAGACCAAGGAGCAACCGAAGCAGCTCCAGACCGTCACCGTCACCGGTAGTCTGTTGAGCCGGCCTGAATACCAGGACATCGTTCCGATCCAGAAGATCGACATCCAGGCCCAGCGCGCCGCTGGCTCGTTCGGCACGGTCAATCTGCTGCAGACCAGCGCCGTGGCATTGGGCTCGACCCAGATCAACAACCAGTTCAGCGGCTTCGTGGTGGGTGGCGGTACCGGCATCCAGACGATCGACTTGCGCGGTCTCGGTGCAAACCGCACGCTCGTGCTGCTCGACGGCCAGCGCCCCGGCCCGGCCGGCACGCAGGGCCAGACCGGCTCGGGTTTCGACCTGAACGTGGTGCCAGAAGTCATCTTGGGCGGCGTGGAGATCGTGAAGGACGGTTCGTCCTCGATCTATGGTTCGGACGCGATCTCCGGCGTGGTCAACTTGATCACCAAGAAGCGGATGGACCGCACCGAGCTGGAGGCCTTCTGGGGCTCGCCGCAGCACGGTGGTGCCGACCAGGTGACGACCTCGATCGCCACCGGCTTCAGCTTCGAGAAGGGCAGCGTCGTGCTCGCCGCGCAGGTACAGGAGCAGCTGCCGCTGGCGCTGCGCGACCGCGACTTCCTGCGTTGCAGCAACGACCGCATCCGCGGCACCGACGGCCAGTTCATCGATCGCGAGGACCGCTCGATCCTCGCCGGCACGCGCTACGCCGGCTGCAACAACATGCTGCAGAACGAGTTCCTTACCTACGCCAGCGGTACCCGTTACGTGCCCACCCGAGACGGCAGCACGATCGGCCCGCTGCCCGGCTTCAAGCCAGCCGAGCGAGGCACCTATGCCAATGGCGGCCAAGCGTTCTACGAGGAGGTCACAAACTCTCCGTTCCAGGATCAAGCGTGGGCGATCAACAAGAACCGCAACACCAGCGGTTACGCCAGCACGCATTTCATCTTCGGCGACATCACCTGGGACAACCAGCTACTGGTCAACCGCCGCGTCACCACCACCCGCGGTTGGCGTCAGTTCTTCCCACTTGTGTATCACGAAGTGCCGGTGGGTTCGCCGGATGATGCCAGCGCTGCTTTCGGCTGGCCGCCGTCGGGCATTGGCTTGTTCCAGCCGGTCATGCCGTATCCGTCCAACAACAAGGAAGTGGTGGATTACTTCTACGTCCGCAGCGGTCTGGAGGGCGGTTTCGGTGACAGCAGCTGGGACTGGAATGTCAACGGCACGTTCTCGCGCAGCGGTGGCACCTACAGCCATATCGGCATCGACGCGCGCAAGAGTGGTGACTTCGGCGAGCCGGCCAATCAACTGCCGCCGTTCGAGACCCCGGTGGACTACTTCGATCCCGGCTTTCTCAACGGCGATCGGATGATGGAGCTGGTCGGTGCGGTCGGCCTGCCCACCCAGGGCAAGACGATCTACAAGCAGACCACCTTCAACGCCACGGCGAAGGGCGATCTGTTCAGCCTGCCGGCGGGCGAGGTGTCCGCGGCGACCGGCGTGGAGTTCCGCCGCTACTCGATCGACGACCAGCCGGACGCCAACAACGCCGCCGGTTACGAGTGGGGTTACTCCTCGGCACAGCGCACCCGAGGCACCGATAACGTGAAGGAAGCCTTCGCCGAGCTGGGCGTGCCGCTGCTCAGCGGCCTGCCGGGCATCGAGTCGCTCACCGCCGACGTGTCGGGCCGCGTGTTCAAGTACGACAGCGTGGGCTCGTGGGACAAGGTGTGGAAGGCTGGCCTGAGCTGGCAGATCACCCCGACTTTCCGTGCCCGCGGCACGCTGGGTACGTCCTATCGTGCGCCGCAGCTGTACGAACTGTACCTGGGCAACCAGTCCGGTTTCGTCGGCCAGCTGTCGATCGATCCGTGCATCCAGTGGCAGGACAGCACCAACGACTTCATCCGCGCCAACTGCGCCGCAGCTGGAATCCCGGGCGACTTTACGTCCCCCAACAACTCGTCGGCCCAGGTGTTCACGGGCGGTGGCAAGGGCTTCCTTAAGCCGGAAACCTCGCGCGCCAAGACGGCCGGCCTGGTATGGACGCCGGACTTCGCCAACCTGAGCCTGGCGGTCGACTACTTCGACTACCAGATCAAGGGCGAGATCGGCACGCTCAGCGCAGCCAACATCGTGACCGGCTGCTACGCGTCACCGGTGTATCCGAACAATCTGTGCAACCTGTTCGAGCGCAACCCGGGCACCGGTGGCGAGGCGTTCAAGATCACCAACGTCTACGCCACGTTCATCAACATCAACAGCCAGCGCCAGCGCGGTTACGACCTGCAGGCCGACTTCGCCCAGGATTACTCGTTCGGCACCGTTCGCGCGGGTATCCAGGCAGTGAAGACGCTGTCCGATGTCACCCGATACTTCAGCACGGACGCTGCGAGCGGTGTGGCGAACTCCGACCGCATCGGCTACATCGGCAGCCCGCAGTGGACTGCGCTGCTGAATGCCAGCTACACGCGCGGCGACTGGACGATCTCGTGGCAGGGGCAGTACGTCAGCGGCACCAGCAACAAGGACATTTCGGACACCTTTACCTATCAGGGTTACAAGAATGCCCGTCGTGACATCAGGGCCGACGCCCAGTTCCTGCATGACCTGTCGGTGACCTACAACCGCGACAGCTGGACCGCCCAGTTCGGTATCCGCAACGTGTTCGACACCAAGCCGGACCTGATCTCTTCGGGTGTGGATACGCGCCTGGGCAACACCCCGCGGTTCGCGTCCCAGTACGACTGGTTCGGTCGTACATTCTTCGGTCGCATCAACTACCGGTTCTGAGTAAACGGAATCGGTTGATCCAAAGGGAGGCGACGTTCGTCGCCTCCCTTCTTCTTGCTAGGAGCGTGGGCCGTAGAAACGTTCGCGGCGAAGAGCTTTACAGCCCGAATGGCTTCTACGGCCCACGCTCCTAGTGTTACGGCGTCAGTTCGACGGCCTTGGCATCGTCCGGCTACCCGCACTGCAACGTCGTTCCTCGGCTGGCGGTAGGGGTGAGTCAACGCAGCCTCGTTGATGGAGTAGGCCGACCGTTCCGGCTTCGACTGGATGGAGTACAGAGATATGCGACAGTTTTTCACACGGCCCTTGTTCGGCGGCCTTTCGATTTTGCTCATGGGCATCGGGGTCGCCCATGCGGCCCAACCCATTGCGATCGAGGACCTTGCCCGCCTACCGGCGCTGCAGTCAGTGAGCATGAGTCCGGACGGCAAGCACCTGGTTGGCCTGATTCCTTCCCCGAAGGACAGGGACGAGGCGGCGCTGGCGACCTGGGACATGGATGATCTGGCGTCTGGCCCGAAGGTGGTGACGCCTTCCGGCGAGCACATGAAGTTCATCGGCGCCTACGCGCTCAAGGCGGACCGGGTTCTCGCCATCGCGCGTCAGGAGTGGACCGGCCAGCTCAGCGGCTGCGGCGAAGGCAAGGTCGTCGGGGCAACCAAGACCTTCGTCACCAAGACCTACCTGACGGGGGCCGACCAGAAAAAGTTCCAGGAGGCGTTCGAACAGAAGACGCGCCGCATGGGCGTGAGCCGTAACACCGAGATTTGCCTCGAGCTGGCCGGAACGGCGGCGCTGGTGGACATGCTGCCACTGGATCCGGACAAGGTAATCATCCGGCGCCTGAGTGGCCTCAGCGCGATGTCCAATTACTACCTCTACAACCTTAAGGACGGCAGCACCGATCTGCTGTTCATCGGCAGCACGCGCACCACGCCTGTGCTGTTCGACTCGCGCAACGGCAAGGTGCTGGTGAAGTCGGAAATCGACCCGGTCGGCGGCGATTACGAGCAGCGGCTGCTGATCCTCAATCCGCGCACCGGCGCGTTCGAGGTGCAGGATCCGCTCACCACCAAACTGTCGAACCGCTACGAGGTCAACGTGGTCGGCGTGGACGATGCCACCGGCAAGTACTACGTGCTGACCAACCAGTTTTCCGACAAGGTCCAGGTCCGTCTCTACGACGCGGTCACGCATAAGTACGATGCCGAGCCCGCCCTGGCGGACAAGGATTTCTCCATCACCGACCTGATCTTCAGCAGGCGGCCGGAGAACTTCAACCAGGTCGTCGGCTTTGTGGTGGGCGGCCCACAGCCGCAGACGGTCTACATCGATCCGGTGCTCAAGGGCATCGTGGCTGGCCTGACCCCGGCATTCCCGGGTCAGCAGGTCGCCATCGAGTCCTACACCAACGATTTCTCCAAGGTTCTTTTCACGACGCAGAATGCGGCGACGCCCAGCGCCTATCACCTGCTGCTCAACAAGAGTCGGCTGGTCACGCTGGGAAGCACCCGCCCGTGGATCAAGCCGGGCATGACCGGTCAGGAGAGCTGGGTCAGCTACAAGGCCCGCGACGGCATGGAGATCCCCGCCATCCTCGATCTGCCCGCAGGTTGGAAGAAGGGTGATGCCCCGGCGCCAGCGATCGTGCTGCCGCACGGCGGGCCGTGGGCTCGCGACTACACCGGCTGGGACGAAAGCGGCTGGGTGCCGCTGCTGACCTCGCGCGGTTATGCGGTGATCCGGCCGCAATACCGCGGCACGCAGGGGCTCGGTCGCCAGCTCTGGCTCGCCGGCGACGCCCAGTGGGGCCTGAAGATGTCGGACGATCTCGATGATGCCGCGGCCTGGCTGGTGTCGCAGGGCATCACCAAAGACGGGCAGATCGCGATCTTCGGCTATTCCTATGGCGGGTTTGCCGCCGTGGCGGCGACCGTGCGCTCGCCGTCGCCGTTCAAGTGCGCGATCGCCGGTGCCCCCGTGGCCGATCTGGGTCGACTGAACACGTCGTGGAGCGACAACCGGCTGCAGCGCATCCTGCAGGGCGTGACCGTCAAGGGCATGGATCCGATGGCCAACGCGGACAAGGCGCACCTGCCGATCCTGCTGTTCGACGGTGACCGCGACGTGCGCACGCCGCCGGCGATCCACGCGCATCCGTTCTACGAGGCTGTGAAGGACAAGGTCCATGCCAAGTTCGAATGGATCGCCGACATGCCGCACAGCATGCCGTGGTACCCCCGCCAGCAGCGCCAGACGCTGACGCTGATCAACGATTTCCTCAAGACCGATTGCGGGCTGGCCAGTCAATGACGGCCTGACGCGCGAGGGGCGGCCCGATGGGCCGCCCCGCCGCCGCCTTTTCTAAACAGGGTCCGCTGCTGAGCGGAGATGCCGAATCGACCCGGGGGGTGGCTGGGGGTTCAGCCGGCGAGCATCGCGGCGATCTTGGCCATGTGCGATTCGGCGGTCACGCGCACGGCCTCCTGGTCCGCCTCCGGGTCCTTGCCCTGCCAGTGCAGGTCGTCCTGCGGCAGCTCGTGCAGGAAGCGGCTGGGCTGGTTGTTGTGGACGTCGCCGTAGCGCCTGGTTCTGGCCGACCACGACAGCGTGAGCACTTCCCGGGCGCGGGTGATGCCCACGTACATCAGGCGCCGCTCCTCGTCGATGCGGCCCTCGTCGATGGCGCTCTCGTGCGGCAGCGTGCCGTCCTCGCAGCCGACGATGAAGACGAAGCGGAACTCTAGCCCCTTGGCCGCGTGCAGGGTCATCATGCGCACCGCGTTGCCGGGATCGTCGCGGTCGGCGTGGCTGAGCAGGGCCAGCTGCGAGGCGAGATCGCCGGCGCTGTTGCCGCCCTTCTGCATGGCGCGGAACCAGTCGGCCAGTTCCTTCAGGTTGCCGAGCTTGCGCTCGCGCACGGTGGCGTCCGGCGTGCTGGCGGCGATCTGCGCGGCATAGTCGGTGCGGCTGAGGATGCGCTCGACCAGGTCCGCCGCGCTCTCGTGCAGCGAGGCGCTGCGCAGCTCGTCCAGCAACGTGGAGAACGAGGCGAGCGCGGCAGCCGGGCGCGGCGTGAGCTGGCGCAGCACGCTGTCGCTGCGGGTGGCTTCCAGCAGCGAGCAGTGCCTGGACTGCGCCATCTGGCCGAGTTTTTCCAGCGTGGTGGCACCGATCTCGCGTTTCGGCACGTTCACCACGCGCAGGAAGGCGGCGTCGTCGCTGGGGTTGGTGAGCAGGCGCAGGTAGCACAGCAGATCCTTCACTTCGGCGCGGTCGAGGAAGCTCAACGCGCCGGTGAGGTGGTAGGGCACGCGCGCCAGCCGCAGCGCCTTCTCCAGCGGACGCGCCTGGAAGTTGCCGCGATAGAGAATCGCCATGTCGTGCCAGCGCGCCTTGTGCTTCTCGGCCAGGGTCACCGCGATCGAGGCGATCTTCTCGGCCTCGTGCTCGGCATCCCTGCACTCCAGCACGCGGATCGGCGCGCCTTCCGGATGCTCGCTCCACAGCTTCTTCTCGTGCGCGTGCGGGTTGTGCGCGATCAGTGCGTTGGCCGCGCGCAGGATGCGCTTGCCGCAGCGGTAGTTCTGCTCGAGCTTGATCACGCGCAGGTTCGGCCAGTCGCGGCCGAGCTGGTCGAGGTTCTCCGGGTTGGCGCCGCGCCAGGCGTAGATCGACTGGTCGTCGTCGCCCACGCAGGTGATGTGGCCCTTCGGGCCGGTGAGCGCCTTGAGCAGCCGGTACTGTGCGTCGTTGGTGTCCTGGTACTCGTCCACCAGCAGGTAGCGCAGGCGCTCGCGCCAGGCATCGCGGCACTCGGCATCGGCTTCCAGGATGCGCAGCGGCAGGCGGATCAGGTCGTCGAAATCGACCGCGTTGAACGCGGCCAGGCGCTGCTGGTAGAGGTCGTAGATGGTCGCCGCCTCCAGCTCCTTCGGGCTGCGCGCGGCGGCCAGCGCTTCCTCCGGCGAGAGGCCGGCGTTCTTGGCGCGGCCGAGCAGGTTGCGGATGCCGAACAGCACGTCCGGCTTGGCACCCCGTCCTCCCACAGAGCGGGGCGCCAGCTCCTTGACGATGCCTTCGCTGTCGTCGGCATCGAGCACCGAGAAGCCGCGGCGCAGTCCGGCGCGCGCGTGCTCGATCTGCAGGAACTTCAGGCCCAGCGCGTGGAAGGTGCACACGGTCAGCGCGGCGGCATCCTCGCTGGAAACCAGCTTGCCGACGCGCTCGCGCATCTCGCGCGCGGCCTTGTTGGTGAAGGTGATCGCGGCGATCTTGGAGGCGGCCAGTTTCCGGCGCCGGATCAGGTAGGCGATCTTCTGCGTGATCACCGAGGTCTTGCCCGAGCCGGCGCCGGCAAGCACGAGCAGCGGGCCATCGCAGTATTCGACGGCGGCCAGTTGTTGCGGGTTGAGCATGGGGTTCCGGCGATGCGCGGCGTGGACGGGGATGGTAACGCGGGCGGGCTGGGAGTGAGTAAGCGCAGGCAACATCCGGCCATGCCCCACCTCTCACTCCTCTTCACTCATTCCTCGTCCCGGCTTCAGCGCGCTACCATGCTCGACCGCCCGTCGAAGCCGCGCCCGCCCTGCCGCCCATGGCCAAGCTCTATTTCTATTACTCGGCAATGAATGCCGGCAAGACCACCACGCTGCTGCAGAGCGCGTACAACTATCACGAGCGCGGCATGCGCACGCTGATCCTGGCGCCCGCGCTGGACGACCGCTTCGGCGAGGGCGTGGTGGCCTCGCGGATCGGGCTGAAGGCCAACGCGCGGCGCTTCGGCGGCGAGGAAAACCTGCTGACCATGGTGGAACGCGAGATCGAGGCGCGCGGGCCGCTGCACTGCGTGTTCGTCGACGAGGCGCAGTTCCTCACCAAGGCGCAGGTGTGGCAGATCAGCGACGTGGTCGACCGGCTCGACATCCCGGTGCTCGCCTACGGCCTGCGCACCGATTTCCGCGGCGAGCTGTTCGAGGGCAGCTGCTACCTGCTGGCCTGGGCCGACAAGCTGGAAGAGATCAAGACCATCTGTCACACCGGGCGCAAGGCCACCATGGTCGTGCGCGTGGACGAGCGCGGCCGCGCCGTGACCGAAGGGCCGCAGGTCGAGATCGGCGGCAACGACCGTTATGTCTCGGTCAGCCGCGCCGAGTTCAAGCACATCACCGAGGGGCGCGGCAGCATCGAACTGCAGCAGAGCGTGCTGCCGCTGGGCGAATAGCCTTCGCGCGGCGGCCACATCGCCTCTTTCACACTCGCGCATTTTCCGCCCAAGGACTTCCGATGACCTCGCCGATTCCACTGACCGCCTGGGCGCGTCCGCACTGGCAGCCGAACGACGAGGAAATCGTCCTGCAGTTCTACGTGTTCGGCGATTTCCCGGCCGTGCGCGTGCCCTCGCAGGATTACGGAAGCCCGGGGCTGCCCGCGGGCATCAGCTCCACCAATCACCACCATCACGCCCTGCGCAGCTGGGATGGTTATCCGCTGAAGGGCTCGATGGGCAAGCTGTTCAAGGACGAGTCGCCCGAGGCCTACCAGCGCGCGGTCGGTGCGCCGCAGGTACTGGTGGTGCGCGGCACCATTCCGGACGCCGCCGACACCGGCTACCTGCGCGACGTGATGGGCGTACTGGCCGGTCTGCTCGACATCGGCGGCGTGGCGATCCTCGATCCGCAGATCCTCACCCTGCTCGACGCCGACAGCTGGCGCCGCCGCTATCTGGTGCGCGACGGCGCGCCGATCCGCAGCCACCTGCTGATCCTGCGCGACGGCGAGGCCGAACCCGGCCGCAACTGGATCCACACCCGCGGCATGCGCAAGTTCGGCCGCCCGGACATCAGCCTGCGCGGCGTGCCGGACGCCCAGGTGAACCTCGCCGGCAGCCTGTGCGAGCGGCTGATGGAACTCGAAGCCCTGGGCGGCCGCTTCATGGACGGCCAGCCGGTGGAAATCCCCGGCCTGCCCGAAGACCTCACCGCCCGCCTGGGCGGCGGCCCGGAACATCCGGATTTCCACAACACCTTCGTGGAATTTCGCTGGCCGGTGTGATTGTTGCGACTCAAATGCCGCAGTACGCAGCCTCAATGAGGCCGCAGCTATTCGCTGCGGATTACCGCGGCTCGCTGGACTGAAGAAGGTGCGCGGCGCCGGACTCGAACCGGATCATGGTGGGCAGGCCCACCAACCGTTCCTCTTGGAAACTACCGCGCGAACAGGAGGCTACCACTGATGGCCGGCGCACGTATCGAGTTCCCTTCAATGAGGCCGCAGCTATTCGCTGCGGATTACCCAAGACGTACTGGAACGCTTGGCAGTCGGCAAACTGCTTCAATGAGGCCGCAGCTATTCGCTGCGGATTACACGTAGCAGCTGGCAATCGGCCACTGGGAGAACGTGCTTCAATGAGGCCGCAGCTATTCGCTGCGGATTACCGGATGAAAAGTCCTACGACGCGTCGGTGCTGGCCGAGCTTCAATGAGGCCGCAGCTATTCGCTGCGGATTACTCCCAATCGAACGCGATCACTGCGCCCGACTCGCGGCTTCAATGAGGCCGCAGCTATTCGCTGCGGATTACTGTCCTTCCGCCGAACGTCCTTGCGGTCCTGCCTTGCTTCAATGAGGCCGCAGCTATTCGCTGCGGATTACCGGGAAGAACGGATGGCACGGCGACCGGGCAATGTGGCTTCAATGAGGCCGCAGCTATTCGCTGCGGATTACCGCAAGGGCTACGCAGCCTCCGCTGAGGCAGTGCAGCTTCAATGAGGCCGCAGCTATTCGCTGCGGATTACCGGAAAGGGTCAGCACTGGGGTATCGATTACAGCCGCTTCAATGAGGCCGCAGCTATTCGCTGCGGATTACCGGGCGCGGCGGTGTCGGCAAGACACACGTCGTCGAGGCTTCAATGAGGCCGCAGCTATTCGCTGCGGATTACGAGCATTGCAGTCGTAAGAGCTAAAGTCCTCATCAAGCTTCAATGAGGCCGCAGCTATTCGCTGCGGATTACGCGCAAATCTGGTCACCGGACACGCCGAAGCGTTGGCTTCAATGAGGCCGCAGCTATTCGCTGCGGATTACCCAGGTGCCTGAGCGCACACCCCACCACGATCCGCCGGCTTCAATGAGGCCGCAGCTATTCGCTGCGGATTACGACCGCCAATTCACCAACTACTGCGACGTTCGTATTGCTTCAATGAGGCCGCAGCTATTCGCTGCGGATTACCGAGGACATCGGCAAGAAGCCGGTCGAGGCGATCACGCTTCAATGAGGCCGCAGCTATTCGCTGCGGATTACCTGCTGGACGTGTACATGGGCGGGCAGGTGCCCTCGGCTTCAATGAGGCCGCAGCTATTCGCTGCGGATTACGGGGCGATGAGCGAGGTGAGCCGCAGGCCCTGCACGCTTCAATGAGGCCGCAGCTATTCGCTGCGGATTACAGCTCACCACCCGCATCGGCACCACCGGTGCGTTCGCTTCAATGAGGCCGCAGCTATTCGCTGCGGATTACCGCGATTCCCTGATACGTGCGGCTCCTATCCATCGCTTCAATGAGGCCGAAGCTATTCGCTGCGGATTACGGCACCATGGCCTCGCAGTCACCCACCACTAAGAGGCTTCAATGAGGCCGCAGCTATTCGCTGCGGATTACCCCGGTCAGAAAATCGGATGTCGCGACGTAGGAGAAGCTTCAATGAGGCCGCAGCTATTCGCTGCGGATTACATCCCTTGAACATCAGGACCACGGCGCGGATAGCCCCGCTTCAATGAGGCCGCAGCTATTCGCTGCGGATTACTCGTCATCACCTGCCCGAAGCTGCGAGGTACTGGCTACGCTTCAATGAGGCCGCAGCTATTCGCTGCGGATTACACCTGGCGCCCCGCGCCCTACCGCCCCGCAGTGCGGGCGCTTCAATGAGGCCGCAGCTATTCGCTGCGGATTACACAGGCCAACGCGTTGATAAGCGAGGGCCGCAAGCGGCTTCAATGAGGCCGCAGCTATTCGCTGCGGATTACGTGGGTAGCCCGCGGGCGTCACGGCTCGGCATATTGCTTCAATGAGGCCGCAGCTATTCGCTGCGGATTACTCGAATCGCTGAGTACATGGCGAGCGGCATCGTGCTGCTTCAATGAGGCCGCAGCTATTCGCTGCGGATTACGGTAGGGCGCGGCGACCTGGCACGCGTGCGGCAATGCTTCAATGAGGCCGCAGCTATTCGCTGCGGATTACAAACCCCATGCCAGCCATCCCGGCGGAGAAAATCGTGCTTCAATGAGGCCGCAGCTATTCGCTGCGGATTACATATTCGGAGCATTATTAGCCCCGGCGCTTCGGATATGCTTCAATGAGGCCGCAGCTATTCGCTGCGGATTACGAACCGGGGATATCCTCTTCTAAAAAAAAAATATTAAGCTTCAATGAGGCCGCAGCTATTCGCTGCGGATTACACCAGTTCTCGCTGAACTTGATCTGCTCGACGCGATTGCTTCAATGAGGCCGCAGCTATTCGCTGCGGATTACGCCCATCTGGCGTCACAAAAACTGACGTGTATGGGGCTTCAATGAGGCCGCAGCTATTCGCTGCGGATTACCTCACCACTGCCGTCTATGAGCAGATCAAGGCGCTGGCTTCAATGAGGCCGCAGCTATTCGCTGCGGATTACGACAGTGCTTGGAAGTCTGCCCAACAGCAGGCGGCTGCTTCAATGAGGCCGCAGCTATTCGCTGCGGATTACTCGGCAAACGCGCGACGCAGATCACCGATCGCGTTGTTGCTTCAATGAGGCCGCAGCTATTCGCTGCGGATTACAGCCCTCTTGCAAGTCCTTGTGTGAGGGGCTGTTGTGGCGCGCCATGCGAGCGGTGACGGATGGCGAGGGCGCAGGGTAGCGGGGCCGTGACGGTATCGGCAAGAAGCGGTGGCAAGGTACTGATTGTCAAAGAGCAAAGCGGTGCGAGCGGTGGCGGGGGTTTGGGGCATCACCGGAGCGCTCGCGGCGTGCGGCAAGATGAAGTGGCATCGATTCCAAGGGTAACGACTGCTTTCAGACGATGATGGGTTCGCGCGCTACCGGTTCGAATTTGTCGCCCAGGCTGACGACGCGTGGTTTGACCTTGTCGGCGGGACCCAGATCGATGATCAGCAGGGCGTCGGTACGGCGCAGGATGATGCCGTCGAGCAGCTGCAGCATTTCGGCGTGCCGGCGCCGGCTCAACCTGCATTGAAATACGGAGAGTTGCAGCCATTCGCCGAACCCTTTCATGGTCTTGAAGACCCGGCGCCAGCGTTTGTCGTCGCGGATGTCGTAGGTCACCAGGTACAGATGCTCGTCCATGGTCGTCTCATGCGTTGCGATGGTATGCGGTCGACAATTCAACGGGTGGTGAAATTTGGATATGCATCCAGTTCGCCAAGCAGGAACCGCCCGAGCAGGCGCGCCTGCAGTTCGAGCAGCCGACGGTAGCTGAGCCGGTAGCCGAACAGCGGGTGGGTGACTTCGTGACTGAGCCTGCGTTCGAATGCGGCGATGAAGCGCTTGCGTCCATCCGGCGTGAGGTTGACGCTGCCGGCCGCGCTGACGAAATCGCCGGGATGCACTTCACCGTTGTTGATGACCTGGATCACCACCGAATCGGCCAGCAGCGGGCGGAACGGTTCCATCAGGTCCAGCGCCAATGCGGGACGGCCGTAGCGCGGCTGGTGGTAGAAACCGCGGAATGGATCGAAACCCACCGATTGCAGGGTGACGGTCAGCGTGCGGACGAGCAGGGTGTAGGCGAACGACAGCATGGCGTTGATGGGATCGGTCGGCGGGCGGCGGTTGCGCTGGGTGAAGTCGAACGACAGCAACGCCTCGTCTTCGGCGGCCGTGACTTTGAGTGTGTTGCGGAAATGCCCGAAGTAGTGCGCGGCGGCGTTGCCCTCGATGCCGAGCAGGGTTTGCAGATTGTCGGCGCTTTCGCTCTGTTTCTGGATGCGCTTGAGGTCGGCCAGCAGGCGCTCGGGTTTTTCTTCCAGCTTCCAGTTGCGGCGCAGCTGGGTGCGGCAGTTGGCGATCTTCGCGGCCACCAGCCCGCGCGCCACGCGCAGGCACGCGGCATCGCTGAAGCTGATGCGGTATTGCGCGGTGCGCAGTTCCACGTTCTTGTGGCCGTTGCCGATCGTGTGGCCATAGAACCAGCCGCCGTAGCTGTGCCAGGTCACCGGGATGTTCCGCTGCATCAGCTCGCCCAGGCAGGGCGAGGTGACATACACATTGCCCATCAGCACCACTTGCGACACCTCGCCGATACGCGCCTTGGCCAGCAGCTGATCGTCCTTGCTGACCTCCAGCACCTCTCCCTTTTTGGTCAGTTTCGCGTTGAACTGCTGCACGTACAGCGGCAGCGCCTCGTGATGCGGTACCGCCAGGGGGCGTGGTGCCAGTTCCGCGCGATGCAGGAACTGGACTTCGTCGGGCAGGCATATCGTCACCAGTGAGCAGCGCGGGCACTTGGGGCTGTCCACCAGCGGATCGGGAATGCGACCGCCCGCGGCCATGGCGCGCAGTTCGGCGATGGCGTTGCGGGTGTGGGCGAGCAGCTCGTCGTCGAACGGCACGGCGACCCGTTCCTTGCTGGCCACGTAGTAGATCGCGCCTTCTTCGCAGACGTAGCCGTGCTCGCGCAGCAGCAGGCCCTGCGCGCACAACTGCACGCGTTCGGGGTCGTACACGCCGCGCGGAATGTGCGGGCGTTTGCCGCGTTTGTAATCGACTGGCGTGACGACGCCACCTTCGCCCTCGATCAGATCGAGCTTGGCGATCAGGCCGATGGTGTTGGAGGACAAGGTGACCGAGCGGGCGTGGATCTCGGTGTTCTCCTCGCGCGCCTTGTCCGCTGCCGGCAGGTCACCGGAAGGCTTGTCCACGCGCTGATGCCGATGCCGGCCATCCACCGTGTCGGCTGAATCGGCCCATTCGCCCTGCACCCATTCCAGATACGCCAGCCGTGGGCAATACACATGCTCGTTGAGCATGCGTACCGGGATCAGCGGCTGGTCGCCGCTCAACTCCGGAAACGGCAATTGCAAATCCCCCTGTTGCGGCTCCATCGAACGTCGCCTTCGTGGCAACCCTGAGAGGCTGAGAAAAAATCGCCCGCCTACTGCGACCGCCGCCAAACGCCCGCGCCGGCGGCGCGCTGGGTGCCAATCCGGGTCATTTGGCCCACCAAACTCCCCGGATTGGCGCCCAGCGCACCTTGTCACGAACGCTTGGCGGCGCTCTCGCTACGGCGGTCGAATTTTTCTCAGCCTCTGAACGGATTTGTCGCTTGCTTTTACATGGCGTGCCGGTGAATGGCAATCGCGAGCGCGTGCGGGCTCTCAGGTCCTCAGGCCCAATTGAAGGCGGATCGCGTCGAAGATGGTCTTGCGAGTGGCGGCCGGCAGCCCGAGGTCATGCTGCTCTGCATCCTGCAGCAAGGCCTCGACCTGTTCGCGGCCGTCGGGGCTTTGCACCATCTCGCGCGGCGTGCGGTTGGCCAGTGCGGGAAGCGGCAGGTCGATCCACTGCTCGTAGTGATCGCGCAGGTAGTCGGCCAGGATGGTGCGGGTTTCGGGAGTATCCAGCGGTGGCGGTGGGGACGAGTCGGCCTCTGCCATGGCCTGTTCGAGTGTCTGTGCGGTGTCGGCGAGCAACGAGGCGCGGGTGGCGAGTGTGTCGTCGATGATGGCTTTCAGCCGATCGGCGCGCTCGCGCGATTTCACCTCCGCGGTCAACCGGTTGCCGTCGATGGTGATGGTGCCAAGCAGCGTGCCCGATTCGGCGTGCATGCCATGATTCATCTTCACCCAGTCGATGCGCGCGTGCTGGACGAGGCCCGCGGCATCGCGCTGGATGTCCGCTTCCAGCGTCGCGGGATCGGCGGGGTCGAGGTGGACGAGGGCGTCGAAGGCGGCCTGGGCCGAGTCGATGTCATATACCAGTGTGTGGAATTCGAGGACTTCGCCGTCGGACGTCACCAGCTCCGGCAGCGACGGATACAGGTAGCGTTCCGACAGCGACAGGTACAGCTCGCGCAACTCGATGTCCCACATCCGCAGCCTTTCGGTGGGGTTGTCCGGATCGACAAGTCCGATGTCGTTGCTGTGCATGCGTTCGCGCAACGTGATCACCGGCACCTTGTCACCCGGCGGCAGTGCGACCGCGCAGATCGCCTCGATCAGGGTGACGCCGCTGGCCGAAGCCAGGTGTGCATACACCACCTCATGCAGGGACAACGACTGCGAGGCGGCACGTTCGTACACGTCATGGCGCTCGCCTGTCAGCAGGTCGCGCAGGGTCATGCTTCGACCGGGTTCGACGCGCTCGACCTCGTAGAAGCTGAATGGCCGGTCCAGGCACGATTGCAGGTAATCGCGAAGCGCCGGCGACAGTTGGTGCCCCTTGCGCTGCAGGTAGGCCTGCGTCGGCGCGACTTCATGCAAGGCGGTGTCGGCGACATCGGTATCGTCCGGATTGGGCGACCAGCCGTGCAGCATCCAGGGCAGGAATACCGGGGCGTGCGGCGTATCGCCATCGAATGCCTGCTCGTCATCGTTCCACAGCATGAACTCCCACCACGCCTCATCGAACGCGCCAGGCCCATAGACCTGGGCGACAAAGCGCAGCATACGCTCGGGCAACCCTTCCATCTCCCGCCGGATGCGTTGCCATGCCAGTTCTTCCGAGGAGGCTGCCGGTGTCTGCCTGGCCAGGCAGCAGTGCTTGTACTTGCGGCCGCTGCCGCAAGGGCAGGGATCGTTGCGACTGATCTTCATGAGGGCATTGTCTTGAAGGGGCGCCGCCCGGCGCAAGCCGAGATTAGTGCGAGGCGATGGTCCGGGTTTCATGCTGTCGGGGGCCACCGGAATGACGACTGTTCGAACCTTTCTCACGGACATAGATGCCGCGCGGTTCCTCGACCGCCCAGCGGACCTTGCGGGCGATGACAGGCCCGATACCGGCCACTTCGGACAGGGCATCCAGATCGGCGCCGGTCGCCGCTTCCACGCTGCCGAAGCGCTGGATCAAGCGTGCCGCCCGCGCCGGGCCGATGCCCGGAAGCCCCTGCAGCACATGCGATTGCAGTGCGGCCTTGCCCCTGGGTCGATAAGCGTGGCGCGGCAATCCGCCGTTGGCGAGGGTCCGACGCTGTTGCGCGGCATAGCTCAGCGTAAGCAGCGTGTCGGCAGCATCGCGCGTGCGCAGCACCGGCAGGCCCATGAAAAGCGAGACGGTAACCAGAGCGCCGCGGATGGCCTCGACACGCATGCCGCTTGACGCCAGATCCCGCGCGCTGCCCTCAAGGATCAACGCGGCCGGGAGCGTGGCCTTGAGCAGCCGCAGGGATTGCCTGAACAGCCGTCCATCCGCAATCGATGCGGCGAGGTCGGGCAGCGTCTTGCGTTCGAACAGCAGCGCGTCGTCGAGGCAATAGTCACCCACCGGCAGGCGCCGTATTTCGACTGCAAAGGCAGCGCAGGCGGCGAGCGCGGCCGGCATCGCCCCGTGCCATTCGCGATCGTCGACGATCAGCCGCGTCGGTCCGGGATGATTCATTGCCGCATCACGGCGACGACCTGCAGCGCCGCGCTTTCATCGCGCTGCTGCAGCACGCGCTTGAACACTTCCAACAGGCTGATCGAAGGCACTGCCAGCGCATCGACAGCCTCGATGGCCCGTGCGAACCGCGGGGCATTGGGGCCGTCCGCGGAATATTCCAGCCACGCCGACGAGTCCAGCCCATTCACAGGCTATCCCGCTCGCGCGGTACCGACGCGTCGATGCCCTTGAGCGAGCCCCGGCGGATTTCATCGGCACCATCGGGATGAACTCCAGTACGGTGCCCGTGCCCTGTGTCGAAATCAGTCATGGCGATGCCTCAGGCCACAGGCTGGAACAGGCCAAGGCCAAAGTGGCAGCCGAAACCGAGCGCGATCGGCCCGGAAACCGGTTCGGTGAAAGTCATGCGCCAGAAGCTGCCGTGGCGATCGGGCTGGTTCAAGCCACGCTTGTCGCGGAAACGGTGAAAGTGGATCGAGCGACGCGGCCGGCCGTTGATCGTGATGGTTGGAAGCGCCTCGACCTGCGGCTCGGGCAGACCGCGCTCGCGGCACTCTCGCCTGATCTGGTCCTCCACGCCGAAGTTCTTCTTGGCGTGCCAGGGATGCATATACGGCGTGACCGACTGCCACTGCGGGGCGGTTGCCAACAGCGGGCCGCCAGCGGGCGCGTCGCCGATGTTCTCCAGTACCAGTTGCCATTCGCCGCCATCGCGGCTCCATAGGCGGCGCAGCTTTTCGACGACCCGGCGTTCCTCGCGGGCCAGGCCGCCGGGTCGATGCACGATCACCCGGTCGATCCGGCCATCGCCGTTGGCGTCCCACGGCAGGTAGAAGGCATGCCGGTGCCGGGTGCCCGCAGGCAGGCCGTGACCGGAGAAGGCGGACGGGATCGCGCTTTCGCCCAGTTGTTTCTTCGCCTCGCTCATCACCGCGCGGCGCAGTAACTCGCCGATGCGAACGCTGTCCTCCACCCGCGGCAGCGGCTTGCCGATCAGCATGTAGCGAACCGTGGTCGCCGGCGCCGCCACCGCTTCGTGCATGAGCCGCTTGGGGCGCAAGGCATCGATGGGCCGCAGGTAGGCGACTTTCTGCGCGGCGGGCGGCTGGCTCCAGCCTTGTTTGCGCAGGTCCGCCGTTTCTACCGACAAGGCATCGAGCAACTTGGATGGCAAGGTCGAGCCCAGCTTTCTGGCGGCCTTCTTGTCGGCGAGGAAGCTGCCCCGCAGTGCGCCGTACTCGCCCGCGGGCAGGGGAGCGAGCAGGGTGACAACCTCATGCAATTCGCCCGTGGATGGGTCGAGCGCGACGTTGCCGGGTTTGCAATCGGGCTTGAAGGGACCATCGAAGCGCGCCGCTTCCACCCAGGATTCCGCGCGGCCGAGGTAGCCCAGGGCCGCGAGCAGATCGTCCAGCAAGGCGGCTTGTGCGCCCGGCAGATCCAGTTGCGGCCACGCCATGACCAGCGCCTCGTCGCGTGCGACGGCGGCGAAGGCGTCGAACACCAGCGAGGTGTCGCCCGCCTTCCATTGCGGCATGTAGTGCCGCGTATGGCTGTGGCTCGCGGCAGGCAGGGCGTATTCCGGCAGAGCTTGCGACAACGAGTCGATCAAGGCGGCCAGCGTGGCTTCCTCGTGTTTGCCAAGGGGTTTGATCTTGTGATGCCAGGTGGCGATCAGCGCGCGCAGCACGCGCCATGGTTCCGGCGGCCAGACCACGGCACCTTCGTTGACGTGCCGGCTCCAGGGCGTGGCGTGGTACTTCCCGGCGGGGAAGGTGAACGCTAGCGCGAGCATGGTCTATTTCCTGTAGGTCACGGTGGTGACTTCGAATCGGGCGTCGGCCTTGGCCGCAGCGATCAATCCCGGCAATGCGGCCTTCAGTTCGGCCCACTCCGGCATGCGGAAATCGCCTGGCCGCTGGACCGTCACGGCCTCGCATTCGAAATCGCAGGCGGTACGCAGCCGCAAGCCCTCTTCCAGAAAGCCACGGATCTTGAAGAGCGCCAGCGCTACCAGCAGTTCGTAGACGGCGCTCGAAAAACCGTAGCCGCGCAGCTGGGCCAGATCCAGGTTGAAATAGGCATCGATCTGCGGCGAGACGAATTCGTCGCGCGCGAAGGGGACGTTGCCGAAGCCTTTGGCGGTATCGCCTTTCGGATTGACCGAATCGTTTTTGACGCCTCCGCTGGCGGCGACCTTGGTATCGCGCGCCTCGATGAATCCCGATAGCGCGCGCGGCAACCTCAAGCGGCCGCCGGCCAGTTCCTTTTTCGCCAGAAACACGCCATGCAGGAGGGCATTTACGTCGAGGCCGAGCAATACCCGGGCGAGCTTTCTCAAATCGACGACACCTTCTTCCATGTCCGCCAGTTCGCTCTTCAACGTGTCGAAGACCGTCTTGTCCCTGCCCTCCAGTACGTAAGGCGAATTGATGCGGTGCGCTTCGAGCACGGAATTGGTCAGCGGCTGGCCGTTTTCGTCCATTACCTTGATGACCGAAAGCCCGCGCAGTGGCTCGACCCAGTCGTCGGCAACCTTGTCCCAGCACACCGCTTCCATCCGGTTGGCCAGACTCTGTGCCGATTCGACCAGCAGCATGGCCTCGCCATGCGGGCCTTCGTATTGCGCAGCGCCGATCTCCGGAAAGCCGGTGGGCTGGAAACGCGTGCCTTGCAGCGGCTTCAATCGCGCCTGGATCAGGAGGCGCGGTGCGTGGCTCAGGGCGGACAGGTCAACACTCATGTTTGGCGCTCCTAGTCGAAAGCGATGGGAAGGAATCAGGCGGTTCGAGCTTCTGGCCCTGCGGCTGCCAAGACGCAGCGAACCAGTGCACGCGTTGCCTCGTATCGCAACGGGATCAACAAGGCAGCAGCGACGCGTTGCGCCGATGGGCCGTTGATGGCGCCGTCGGCAGCCGCACCGTCGAGCAGCGGCAGCGCGTCGATCTTGAAGACGGGATTCACGCCCGAGGCATGCAGGCGCCGCCATGCGGCACGCACGGCGCGATTGTCTGCATTGCCGGCCGCCAGTTGCGCCAGCAGGCCGGGCGGCACGGCGATGTGCGTGTCGTTGTCCAGCGCACGCAGGTCGCGCAGCGTGGACTCCGGGGTCAGGCACAGCTTGAGCAAGGCGAATGCCGCTGGGGCGGTGCCTTGGCCGCCATCCTGCTCCGTGTCGCGCGGGATATCGCACAGGCTAAGGCCAGGGAGCAGCGCGGCGATGCGGTCGTCCATGCGACCGTCTTGCAGGAAAGCGGCGATGTCATCCAGCGTGGCGCCGGCGGGGCTGGCAAGCGGCTTGGCCCTTCGGCCTTCGCGATCCGTCATTTCCAGCTTGTCGGCCAGCCACAGGCGATGCTCCAGCAAGGCTCGCAGCGTGTCCGTCAGGCGGCCCTGCTGGCCGGTGCAGATGCGTACCTTGTCGCCGGCCTCGGGGGTCATCCATTGGTCATGCCGGCGTTGCACCGGAAAAAGCTGAGCGCGTAACGGGAGTGGGATATCGCTCACCCCTTGCAGGCCCGCCAGCGCCATGGCGATGCGAAAAGCCGGCGTTCCATCGTTTGCCAGTTCGACCCAGCGTCTAGTCAAACGCGGAACCGGGGGTACCGATTCGCGTGCCTTGCTGCTGCTGGCGATCGCGGACTGGATGTCGCCAAGCAGCACCAGCACCGACTGTGCTTCGCCGGGCGATGGCTCGCGTCCGGACAGCTCGAAGAAGGCACTTTCCAGTCGCTTGCGCAGCGCCAGGAAGCGGCGGGCGACGTTGTCGCCTTGCGCGAACCGGCGAAATTGCGTCAACCATCCATGGTGGTCGAGATCATCGAGCACATTGGCTGGCGGCTCATCGAGCACCCCGACGCGTTCGAGCGGCGTCGCGAGATAGGCCTTGCCCGAACGCATCAGCAGTCCATAGCGTTGGAAGCTGCTGACGCCGCGATAGCCGCCCAAACGGTGTACCGCCCGGACGAAGTCGAGCGCATCGCGCGCGGGCTTTTTCTCCAGTGCCACGCGCCCTTCCGCCAGCAGCGCACGAATCTCCGCGTAGCTGGCTGGCCGATTCCACAGCGGCATCCACAGTTCGCCGCGGGCTCCTGAAGCGTCGCTCTCGCCGAGGCTGCCGGAGCCGGCACCGACGGCTCTTACCGTGAACGGGTAGCTGAGTACCCCGAAAGGGTCGTCGGCGTTGCGGCGGGCAGCGGCCGCGGCGAAGGACAGCGCGCCCTCGATCATCAGCACGAAGTCCCACGGGTTGATGGCCGCCTCTGCGTCGAAGCCGGTCGTGGCATTGGGCCCACCCGCCTGCCCAGGCGAGAACTGCCCGATCGCCTTCTTGACCAGGCCGGGCGCGGCGCCTCCGAACAATGCCGTATCCAGCCATGCGAGCGACTCGCTCGACGGGCCGTCCGTCGCAAGATCGAGCACCTCGGTCAGGCGCTGCATGAAGTTGTTGGTGAAATCCAGGCGGCCGTCGTTGCCGCCTGTTCCCAGCAGAGGCGGATATTGCGGAGCGTCCCCCGCCATCAGCACGGCGGCATCGAACCAGCCCAAAGCCTCGTCCGGAAGCAGCGCACGCATCCGAGTCAGGAGTACGACTTTTTCATCCCCTTTCGGACTTGCGCTGCGATCCATCCCGGTGAGCGCCGACTCGGCAATCCGCAGGCAATCGCGGTACACGGCAAGCCGGGGTGTGGGGCTTTCGACGATGGCTTGCAGAGCTACCTTGTTGTCCTTTTCATAGAAGCCGCTGCCGCCATTCCACGGCGCCATGATCGGCGTCGGTTGGTAGTCGTGCAGGAAAAAGTGCTCCAGCCCGGCGCGGTCGAGCGGGCCATGCAGGACCAGGTTCTCGTTTCGCCACGCCGCCCGGGTTTGCGGATGGCGTTCGGACAGCAGGCGCAGCACGCCCAGCGCCTTCAGGTAATGGGACAGCGGCGTTGGCGTGCATCCGGCGAGCACGATCTCGTTGTCCGGCGTGGCCGCGCGGTAGCCGGCGATGGGCTCGCGCACCCCGGAGGCTGCGGACGCGGGGGGTCCGGAACCGGCCTGGCGCGGCATGGCCTGTAGGCGTTCGGACAGCGTCGTCAGTTGGTCCAGTGCTTCCAGGCGTTGGCGTACGGTCATGTTCCGCGCTTGCCGCAGCTGTTCGTGCCGGCTGCCGTCGAAACGGGTCGCCCGCCAGTCGACCTCATGCTCATTCATCGGAGGTGTCCTCCTGCAACCACTCAAGATGCTGGATGTCGTCAAGGTCGCGTGGCCGGCCTGCGACGCGCTTCATATGGATCAGGGTGGGGATGGAAACGAAGCGCGCAGTGACGCCGGGCAGCAGTTCACCGCGCAGGGCGACCTCGTACTCGTGGGCGAAATCGAACGGCTCGTACACGAACACGTCCACCGACGTGCCCGGGAACGACTCGTTGTGGAAGTTGAGTACCTGCATGCCTTTTTCGTCGCGCCAGCGTTGGCGCTGTTCGGCCCGCTCGAAGGCCTGGGCATCGATCGGTACGGTGGGGCGATAACCGATGCCGGCCAGCGCCTGGAACGCGCGCTGGATGTTGCCCGCGTCCAGTGCGACGACCAGGTCGATGTCCATCGTGAGACGGATGTAGCCGTGTGCGTTGACCGCCAGCCCGCCGGCGACGAGGTAGCGCACGCGCGCGTCATGCAATGCCCTGGCGACGGCTTCGAAGGCCAGCAATTTCATGGCTCCACCTGCTCGGCGGCGGAGGCGCGCCAGTCGGCCAGGCGCACCAGTGTTTCCAGCCAGGCGAGGTAGAACGGGCCGTGCCGGTCGAGCAGGTTCACGGTGCGCTCGGTCCATGAGCGACCTTGTTCGCCCTCGCCCAGTTCCATCAGTGCCAGTTTCAGCGCGGTTGGCTCGCTGCGCTCGCCGTCGAAATCCAGGGCGGGCAGCACATCGCCTTCCCATACGCCGCGGGCGAAACGCTTGATCCCCGGCGGTGCGTGCTCGCCGGGCATGGCGCGCAGGCTCATGCGGACCTTGCCGTGGTGCGCGGCGATCAGGTAGGCGACGAGGTCGGCGTCCGGGTCACTGCCGTGTTGGGCCAGCCACGCCAGCATGGAGGCCAGCTCATGGCGGAAATAACTTCGCCCATGACGCATCGGCCCGGTGCAATCGGATTTGGCCAGCAGCTCGCCCACCGCGGCCTTGCAGCGGTACATCGAGTGCTGGAACACCGGATGCGCCTTGCCCAGATCGTGCCAGCGACCGGCGCGGATCAGCGCCGCGGCATGGGCCGTTTCGCCGACCTCGCGGCATAGTTCCTCGGCATGCCGTGCGACGTGGCCCAGGTGCGCGGCAAGGCCAATGGGCCGGGGCTGCTGCGAGCGCCGGTCCTCGTCGAAGGCGTCTTCCGGCGAGCGGCGTTGCAACGCGATGGTTTTCACCGGAGGCTTATTCAGCGCGGCGTCGAAACCGACCTGTTCGTCGTAGCCGCCATCGGCCGCGCGCAGCATCAACGTCATGCCGGGACGCGGGGGTTGGTCCAGCGCAACCCATTCATCGCCGAGCGTGTCCCAACGCCAGGCGCCGCGCTTGTGCAGATCGCGGGCCTGGCCGATGGAGATCGGGCATAACTCGCTGCGGTCGGGTCCGGGCTGCGGTGCGGCTGCGTTGGGGTCATCGAACTCGCGCCAGAACACCTGCAGGTCGGGCCGGTCGCTGGCGCGGATGTAATCGGAAACATCGACGTCGAAACCGGACAGGTCCGGGTCGGTATTGAACAGGTCGAGCAGGTCCTTGCGGCGCACTACGGCGCTGAGCGGCCGGGCCTGGTCGGTGGGCGGCAAATCCTGTGGACTGGCGCTGTCCAGAACGTCGAGTTTGGCGCGGGCGCGGGCAAGTTCATCGGCCGCGTAGGGGCGCGCCAGATCCTTGTCGTCCTCGATGTCCAGCCACAGGATGCGCGCGCCGTCGGCGTTGTGCTCGCCACGGCGGTTGCAGCGACCGAAGCGCTGCACCAGCGAGGACCACGGTGCCAGTTCCGTGAGCAAAAGCTTCGAGGACAGATCCACCCCCGCCTCGATGGCCTGGGTGGCGACCACGATGCGGTCGACCGGGGGTTCATCGCGCAAGCGCTGGTTCTGGGTGATGCGCTCGGCGGCGCGGAAGCGCGCGTGGATCAGCAGGTCCCTCTTGCCGGGGCGCGCCTTGCGCAGCAGCCGGAACAGCGCTTGGGCGCGTTCCACGCGGTTGACGATGACCAGGGTCTGGCTGCCGGCGTCGTGCGCTTCGAGGATCGCCTCGCACAGGGCGCTCGAGTGTGCGTCGAGTCCCTTCTTGTTGCCGGTTTCCTTGCCCAGGATCAAGGGCAATTTCGCAACCTGCTTGACGGCGCCAAGCCGCTCGCCCGCTTGTTGGCGATCCTCTTGGCCAATGCTCAGCGCGATGAGCGACTCCAGATGCGGCTTGAAATCGACCGTGTCCAGCCAATCGCGGTTGAGCGTGGCGGAGACCCACAGCGAGCGGCTGCCGCGCGCCAATGGGAAGTGGCGGCGGAAGGCCTCCAGTTGAGCGGAGGTGGCGAGTCCCGCGCCCATCAACTGCACCTCGTCGTATACCCACAGGCAATCGTTGTGCAGCAGGGAAAAATGGATCGGCCACTGGTAGCGGCTCATGCCGTAGCCGCGCATCAGCGCGCGCGACAGCAGCATGTCCTGCGTGCCGATCAGGACCATGTCCTCTTCCGGGTACTCGGCCCAGCTTTTCAAGGCGTCCGCGCCGCCCATCAGCACATGCACGGATACCTTGCCCTCGCCGGGATTGCCGAGGATGTGCAGGTTCTCCAGCCAGCCGCGGATGCTTTGCTCGGTCTGCTCCACCAGCACCCGCATGGGCAGGCACCACACCAGGCGCCGCGGCGTGGCGCTGTCCGGCGCGGCCTGGCGCCCGCCTTGCCGCCAGCCGCGCTTGTGTGCCCAGGCGAGCGCCACGGCAGCGGTCTTGCCCAGGCCGGTGGGGACGTCGAGCGTGTCCGGCCAGGGGCCGGCGGCCAGCCGCGCCTGGTAGGGGTAGGGCTGGCAGCCTTGCGTGGCGGCATGGAACAGGGCGTGGAAGCTCGTCATGGTCGCGCTTCCTTGTGATGCTTGAGAGAAAGTCGCGCTCGTGGACCGATGCACTGCGGTCTGGCGTGCGTATCACCGGCCAGATACCCGATCGCACGACATTGGTCTCGCCGCATGGCCATCCTCCCCTGAATGCTGTCCATGTCGCACCATCGCAGGCGTCTGTCTCATGGATTGAGACGTTGCAATCGCATGGCTCAGCTTGCCTCTGCCGATTCTTCTTGTCGAGGCAAGAGGGTGGTCGACCTGGAAGCCCCTGCAACGGGTAGGGCTTCTGCGTCGGCGCCTTTACAACGGCGCGAACAGCGCCTCGAGGTCGCGCTCGTCGAAGCGCAGTTGCCGGGTGGCGCCGCCGCCTTCGAGCACGGCGCGGGCGAGCTCCGCCTTGCGGCCCTGCATGGCCTGGATCTTTTCCTCCACCGTGCCGGCGCAGATCAGGCGGTAGACGAATACCGGTTTGTCCTGGCCGATGCGGTGGGCACGGTCGGTGGCCTGGGCTTCCACCGCCGGGTTCCACCACGGGTCGTAGTGGATCACGGTATCGGCGGCGGTGAGGTTCAGGCCCACGCCGCCCGCCTTGAGGCTGATCAGGAACACCGGCACGTCGCCGTCCTGGAAGCGCTTGACCAGCGCGGTACGGTTTCTGGACGGGGTCTGGCCGGTGAGCTGCTGGTAGCGCACGCGCCGCTTGTCGAGCGCGGCGGCAATCAGGTCGAGCATTTCGGTGAACTGGGAAAACAGCAGCACGCGACGGCCCTCGCCGAGCAGGCCGTCGAGCAGGTCGAGCAGGGCGTCGAGCTTGGCGCTGCGCTTGACCTTTTTCGCGCTGGCGAGCTTGACCAGGCGCGGGTCGCAGCAGGCCTGGCGCAGCTTGAGCAGGGCATCGAGCACGATGATGCCGGATTGCGCCAGGCCGCGCTCCTTGACCGCCTGCCGCACGCGTTCGTGCTGGGCCAGCCGCAGGGTTTCGTAGAGCGCGCGCTGATCGCCGTCCAGTTCCAGCGTATGCACGATCTCGCTCTTGGCCGGCAGGTCGGTGAGCACGTCGTCCTTGCGCCGGCGCAACAGCAGCGTGCCGATGCGCCGATTGAGCCGCTGCCGGCGATCGGCATCGGCGTGCTTCTCGATCGGCGTGCGATAGAGCCGGGTGAACTGCCGCTGGCTGCCGAGCAGGCCCGGCTCCACCGCATCGAACTGCGCCCACAGCTCGCCCAGGTGGTTTTCCAGCGGCGTGCCGGTCATCGCCAGCCGGCGCGTGGCGGGAATCCTGCGCACCACCTGCGCGGCCTGGCTGTGCGGGTTCTTGATCGCCTGCGCTTCGTCGAGCACCAGCAGCGAGAACTGCGCCTGGCACAGGCGTTCCTCATCGCGCGGCAGCAGCGGATAGGTGGTGATCACCAGGTCGCTGCCGGCGATCTCGTCGTAGCGGTCGGCGCGATCGGCACCGTGGATCACCAGTACTTTCAGCCTGGGGGCGAAGCGTGCGGCCTCGGCCTGCCAGTTGCCGACCAGGCTGGTCGGCGCCACCACCAGCGCGGGCCGAGCGAGCCGGCCGCGCTGCTTTTCGCCCAGGATGTGCGCCAGCACCTGCACCGTCTTGCCCAGCCCCATGTCGTCGGCGAGGATGCCGCCGAGGCCGACGGCGCCGAGAAAGTCCAGCCACGCCAGGCCCTTGCGCTGGTACGGCCGCAGCGTGGCGTTGAAGCCTTCCGGGGCCTCGGCATCGCGGCGGAGGTTCCCGAGTGCGTCCGTTTGCGCGCGCAGCAGCTCGCCGCCACGCCAGTGCAGGTGCTCGTCGAGCGCGGCAAGTATCGGCGCCTGGCTGCGGTGCAGGCGCAGGGCGCCGTCGCCTTCGAGCCATTCCAGCAGCGGCTCGATCAGCTGGCGCAGACGCACCAGCGGCAGCTCCACGCTGCGGGTTTCGTCGATCTGCACCCGATATGCGGCGGTCTTCCTTTCGCGCTTGGGCGCCACTCGCGGGAACGCCGGATCGGCCAGCACGCGGCGCAGGATCGGCAGCAGATCGATCCGCTCGCCGCCCACGTCGATGCCCAGCGACACGTCGAACCAGGCGCTGCCGCTCGACGTGACATCGGCGTGCCAGGCATCGACCGGCAGCAGTTCGTCGTGAGGAAAACCATCGTGGTATTCGATCTCGATGCCGCCGGCCTGCAGCCGCTCGATCGCCGGTCGCCATGCCTCCGGTGCGGCCGGCGGCCGGCGGCCGTCGCCCGCATCGAGCAGCCAGTCGGTGGGCAGCAGGCCGGGACAATCCAGATACCACGAGTACGAATGCAGCACCGAGGTGAGTCCATGCCGATGCAGCGATGCGATGGCGGCGCGTTCGGCATCGCCGTCGCGGATCACTTCCAGCAGGCGGCCCTCGTGCAGCCGGCGCTCAGGGCGGGGGTCGTTGCCGAGTGCCAGCCGCAGCGGTCCGTAGCGAAAATCCAGTCGCGCGTGACCCACGCTGATCGGTTTGCCGGTCCAGTGGCCCGATGACACGTGCAGGGCCAGCACGGCCGTCGGCCGGGCCTCGATACGCTGCGGCGGCGCGTACACCTGCGGCGGGGGCAGCGCGTCGCCCGGCGGCTGCGCGCGCCAGCGTTCCGCCAGCGCGGCACTGTGTTCGGGCAACAACAGCGGCGCGTGGGCACAGGCTTCGTACAGGCGGAGATCGCCGCTGACCCGACCGTAGCGCGCCGCTGCCGGCTGCACGTACCACAGCCCCGCGCCGCGCAGCAGCAGGGCGGGCGGCTCGCTGGCGAGACCGCTGCCGAGCTGCTGGCTGCCGTCGGCCAGGGTCTGCCACTGCACGTGCAGCGGCAGCGGTTCGCCCCGCTGCAGCGGCTGCCGGCCGGATTCGAAACAGGCCGGGTAATGCTGCAGCAGGGTTTCCAGCGCCTGTTCCTGCCACAGCTGGCGGACGGGCTGAAACGGCAGGCCGGCCACTTTGTGCGCCGGCTCGAACATCAGTGCGGCCAGGGCGTCGGCCACCCCGGGCGGCCAGCCTTGCTCGGGCTGCGGCACGGCGCCGAGCTGCCGATCCTTGCGCAGCACCTGCGGGGCGACCATGGCGCCCTTGCCACGCTTGGCCGGGCGCAGCCATGCCGGCAGGGCGAGCAGGGTCGGACGCGGGCCGCTGTCGCTCGCGCGCAGCAGGATCATCAACTGGTGCCGGGCGTCCGCGCGCTGGGGGCCCTGCGCGGTTGGCGCGATCAGGCTCTGCCAGTGATTCCAGGCATCCAGGGGTGCCGGCGCCGATCCGCGCGGAGTGCTTTCCGGGCGAGGGGAGGCAGCCAGTGCCTGGTTGTGACGGATGAGCGGCCCGGGCGCGGCGCTGGAGTACCCGTCCTCGCGGGAGAAGTCGTCCTCGTCCTCGTCGTCATCATCGTCATAGTCATAGTCATCGTCGTAGTCGCCATCGGCGAGCCGGGACAGGTCGATGGGTACGCTGGGCCACTGGGCCGGCTCGGTCTGCATGGCCACGATCAGCATGGCGGCGGCATGTTTGCAGAGGTCGCCGACCGGACAGGTGCATTCGGTGTTGAACAGCAGCTTGCCGCGGTGCTCCCGCAGCAGCACGCCGCAGACGTAAGGTTCATGCGCGCTGCCGGCGATCGCCCCGAGCAGTACATCGCCGCCGCCGCTTTTGCTGTGCTCGATCCGCAGCACATGGCGGGCGCGTGCGTAGCTGCGCGCACGCTGCATGGTTCTGCTGTCGAAAAGCTTCTCCCACGTGCCGCTGTGCAGGAGTTGTCGAAGTTCGGAAACGGTCATGCGGGGGCGGATGGCTCGATCAAACGTCGATGATCGCACGCCGTGCAACGGTTGTCGGTGGGGGCGCGGCGGCCTGCGCCGCTGCGGGAGACGAATCCGGCGGGAATGGAGCCATATCGCGGACGGCCAGCCCGGCTGGCCCGGTTCAGGGTGCGGTGGTCACTGGCGCGGCATCGGCGAGTTGCCGCACGGCTTCCTTTGCCATCGGTTCCAGCCCTTCGCCGCCGGCGTGCAGGTGCTCGATGATCTGGCGACGCATCACCGGGTCCCAGAACTTGCGCAGGTGGTCGGCCACGTTGTTCACGCCGACCGTGTGATCGGGTTCGGCGGCGAAGTAGTGGGCGATGTCGTTGACCATCCGGGAGAGGTGTTCGATGTTCATGGCGGGCCGTCTGGTGATGCGGGTTGAACGGGGCGCGGCTCGGGCCAACCCCGCGGGCGCGGGCCCGCGGGATCCAAAGCCTTCAGCGCGTGACGGGCTCGGCGGCCTTGAGCAGATCCTGCTGTTCCTGGTCGAAACGCTGGAAGCGCTTCTGCCAGGCCGAAGGCTGGCTGACCTTGAGCACCTGCACCGCGGTGACCTTGTACTCGGGGCAGTTGGTGGCCCAGTCGGAGTTGTCGGTGGTGATCACGTTGGCGCCGGAACCGGGGAAATGGAACGTGGTGTAGACCACGCCCGGCTGCATGCGCTCGGCCACCTTGGCGCGCAGCACGGTCTCGCCGCTGCGGCTGGAAATGCCCACCCAGTCGCCGTCGTTGATGCCGCGCTCTTCCGCGTCGTGCGGATGGATCTCCAGCCGGTCCTCCTCGTGCCACAGGGAGTTCTCGGTGCGGCGGGTCTGCGCACCCACGTTGTACTGGCTGAGGATGCGGCCGGTGGTGAGGATCAGCGGATGCTCGGCGTTGACCTTCTCGCGGGTGGGCACGTACTCGGTGAGCATGAAGCGGCCCTTGCCGCGCACGAACTCGTCCACGTGCATCACCGGCGTGCCTTCCGGTGCCTCCTCGTTGCACGGCCACTGGATCGAGCCGAGCTCATCGATGCGGTCGAAGCTGACGCCGCGGAAGGTGGGCGTGAGCGCGGCGATCTCGTCCATGATCTCGGACGGGTGCGCGTAATTCATCGGGTAGCCCATCGCCTGGGCCAGCTTCTGGGTGATCTCCCAGTCGGCCAGGCCGGACTGCGGCTTCATCACCCGGCGCACGCGCGAGATGCGGCGCTCGGCGTTGGTGAAGGTGCCGTCCTTCTCCAGGAACGAACTGCCCGGCAGGAACACGTGCGCGTACTTGGCCGTCTCGTTGAGGAACAGGTCCTGCACCACCACGCACTCCATCGCGCTGAGTGCGGCGGTGACGTGCTGGGTATCCGGGTCGGACTGGGCGATGTCCTCGCCCTCGATGTACAGGCCCAGGAAAGTGCCGTCCAGCGCGGCCTCGAACATGTTGGGAATGCGCAACCCCGGCTCGTCCAGCAGCGGCACGCCCCACGCCTGCTCGAACAGCTCGCGGGTGGCCGTGTCGCTGACGTGGCGGTAGCCCGGAAACTCGTGCGGGAACGAGCCCATGTCGCATGAGCCCTGCACGTTGTTCTGCCCGCGCAGCGGGTTCACGCCCACGCCTTCGCGGCCGATGTTGCCGGTGGCCATGGCGAGGTTGGCGATGCCCATCACCGCGGTGGATCCCTGCGCGTGCTCGGTGACGCCCAGGCCGTAGTAGATCGCGCCGTTGCCGCCGGTGGCGTACAGCCGGGCGGCGCCACGCACCAGCTCGGCGGGTACGCCGGTGGTCGCTTCCATCGCCTCGGGGCTGTACTTGTCCTGCGCGACGAAGGTCTTCCAGCGCGCGAACGCCTCCGGCTCGCAGCGCGCGGCGACGAACGCCTCGTCCACCAGGCCCTCGGTGACGATCACGTGGGCCAGCGTGTTGAGCACGGCCACGTTGGTGCCGGGCTTGAGCTTGAGGTGGTAGTCGGCCTGGATGTGCGGCGTGCGCACCAGGTCGATGCGGCGCGGATCGATGACGATCAACTTCGCGCCCTGGCGCAGGCGCTGCTTCATCTGCGAGCCGAACACCGGATGCGCGTCGGTGGGGTTGGCGCCGATCACCAGCATCACGTCGGTGGCGCGGATCGAGTCGAAATCCTGGGTGCCGGCCGATTCGCCCAGCGTGGCCTTGAGGCCGTAGCCGGTGGGCGAGTGGCAGACGCGGGCGCAGGTGTCGACGTTGTTGTTGCGAAAGGCCGCGCGCACCAGCTTCTGCACCAGGTAGGTTTCCTCGTTGGTGCAGCGCGAGGAGGTGATGCCGCCGATGGCATGCTTGCCGTGCTTTTCCTGGATGCGCCTGAACTCGCTGGCGGTGTAGGCAAACGCCTCCTCCCAGCTCACCACCTGCCACGGATCGGAGATCTTCCTGCGGATCATGGGCGTGGTGATGCGGTCCGGATGGCTGGCGTAGCCGATCGCGAAGCGGCCCTTGACGCAGGAGTGGCCGTGGTTTGCCTGGCCATCCACGTTGGGCACCATGCGCACGATCTCCTCGCCCTTCATCTCGGCGCGGAAGCTGCAGCCCACGCCGCAATAGGCGCAGGTGGTGGTGACGCTGTGCTCGGCCTGGCCGCGCTCGATCAGGCTGTTCTCGCTCAGCGTGGCGGTGGGGCAGGCCTGCACGCAGGCGCCGCAGGAGACGCACTCGGAGCCGAGGAAATCCTCGTTCTGGCTGGGCGCCACCTTGGACTCGAAGCCGCGGCCCTGGATGGTCAGCGCGAAGGTGCCCTGCACCTCGTCGCAGGCGCGCACGCAGCGCGAGCAGACGATGCACTTGGACGGATCGAAGGTGAAGTACGGCGTGGAGGTGTCCTTGGCCACGAACAGCGGGTTGGCGCTGCCATCGGCCTTCTTCGCGTAGACGTGATTGGCGCCGTCGTAGCCGTAACGCACCTCGCGCAGGCCGACCACGCCGGCCATGTCCTGCAGTTCGCAGTGGCCGTTGGCGGGGCAGGTGAGGCAGTCCAGCGGATGGTCGGAGATGTACAGCTCCATCACGCCGCGACGGATTTCGGCCAGCTTGGGCGTCTGCGTGGCCACCTTCATGCCGTCGCTCACCGGCGTGGTGCAGGAGGCGGGATAGCCGCGCCGCCCCTCGATCTCCACCAGGCACAGTCGGCACGAGCCGAAGGCGTCGAGCATTTCGCTGGCGCACAGCTTGGGGATGGCGATGCCGGCCAGCGAGGCCGCGCGCATCACCGAGGTGCCTTCGGGCACGGCGATCGAGCGGCCGTCGATCTCCAGCGAGACGGTCCTGGCGGACGCGACCGCCGGCGTGCCGCGATCGATTTCGACGATGGAAAGCATGGTGGAACCTCCGGCGCGCGATGGCCCTCAGGCGCTGCGCGCGAAATCTTCTGGGTAGTGATCCAGTGCGCTGAGCACCGGGAACGGCGCCATGCCGCCGAGCGCGCACAGCGAGCCGTGCAGCATGGTCTGGCACAGGTCGCGCAGCAGCGCCTCGTCCTTGCCGCGATCCTTGCCGGCGAGCATGCGGTCGATCACCTCCACGCCGCGGGTCGAGCCGATCCGGCACGGCGTGCACTTGCCGCACGACTCGATCGCGCAGAACTCCATCGCATAGCGCGCCATTGCCGCCATGTCCACGCTGTCGTCGAACGCCACGATGCCGCCGTGGCCGACCATGCCGTTGATCGCGGCGAAGGCTTCGTAATCGAGCGGCGTGTCGAAGCGCGAGGGGGGAATGTAGGCACCCAGCGGGCCACCCACCTGCACCGTGCGGATCGGCCGGCCGGTGACGGTGCCGCCGCCGAAATCCTCCAGCAGCTCCTGCAGCGTCACGCCGAAGGCCTTTTCCACCAGCCCGGCGTGCCTGAGGTTGCCGGCCAGCTGGATCGGCAGCGTGCCGCGCGAGCGGCCCATGCCGAAGTCGCGGTAATGCGCCGCGCCCTGGTCGAGAATGATCGGCACCGAGGCCAGCGTGACCACGTTGTTGATCACCGTGGGCTGGCCGAACAGGCCCTCGATCGCCGGCAGCGGCGGCTTGAAGCGCACCATGCCGCGCTTGCCTTCCAGCGATTCCAGCAGCGAGGTTTCCTCGCCGCAGATGTACGCGCCGGCGGCCATGCGCACTTCCAGATGGAAGGCCTTGCCGCTGCCGCGGATGTCGTTGCCGAGAAACCCCTCGGCCTGCGCCGCGGCGATCGCCGCGTTGAGCGCGTCGCGCGCATGCGGGTATTCGCAGCGCAGGTAGATGTAGCCCTGCGTGGCGCCCACCGCGAGGCCGGCGATGGTCATGCCCTCGATCAGCACGAACGGATCACCTTCCATCAGCATGCGATCGGCGAACGTGCCGGAGTCGCCTTCATCGGCATTGCAGACGATGTATTTCTGGTCGGCCTCGGCGTCGTGGCAGGTCTTCCACTTGATCCCGGTGGGGAAGGCGGCGCCGCCGCGGCCGCGCAGGCCCGAGTCGGTGACGGCCTGCACGATGCCGGCCGGCGGCAGTTTCAGCGCGTTGTCCAGACCGCGGTAGCCGCCGTGCGCGCGGTAGTCGGCCAGGCTGCGCGGATCGACGATACCCACGCGGGCGAAGGTCAGGCGCTCCTGCTTGGCGAGGTAGGGAATCTCCCCGGTGGGCCCGTGGCCCAGCGCGTGCCGGCCGCCGTGCAGGAAATCGGCGTCGAACAGGCTGGCCACGTCATCGGCCAGCACCGGCCCGTAGGCCACGCGCCCGGCGTCCGTCGCCACCTCGACCATCGGCTCCAGCCAGTACAGGCCGCGCGAGCCGTTGCGCACCACGGTGACATCCGCGCCGCGGCGGGCGGCCTCGGCGGCGATCGCGGCGGCGGTCGCCTCCGCGCCCAGCGACAGGGCGCCGGCATCGCGGGGGACGTAGACGGTGAAACTCATGAAGCCTCCCGGGCGGTCTTCAGCCAGGCATCGAAGCGCTCCGGCGTGACGCGTCCGTGCAGTTCCTCGTCGACCATCACGGCCGGCGAGCAGGCGCAGTTGCCCAGGCAGTAGACGGGTTCGAGCGTAAACATCCCATCATCGGTGGTTTCGTGGAAATCCACGCCCAGCCGCTGCTTGACGTGGCTTTCCAGCGCCGCGGCCCCCATCGACTGGCAGGACTCGGCGCGGCACAGGTAGACGATCCGCCTGCCCGACGGGCGGGTGCGGAAGAAGTGATAGAAGCTCACCACGCCGTGCACGTCGGCACGCGACAGGTTGAGCTCGCGCGCGATCAGCGCAACGGCACCTTCGGGCACGTAACCGAGCGCCTCCTGCACCCCGTGCAGGATCGGCAGCAGGGCGCCCGGCCGATCCTTCAGCCGGGCGGTGACCTCGAGCACCGCGGCGTGGCTCTCCGGGGAGAGCCACCTAGCGTTTTCCTGCGGGCCGGAGCCCGCCCGTGCCGGGTGATTCATGATCTTGCAACCTTCATCAGAACAGTGCGGCGGCCTTCGCCAGGGCGATGTACAGGCCGACCAGGAACGGTACACCCACGGCCAGCCAGAAGATCACGCCTGCGACGCCGAAGGCGCCGCGGGCGGCGGTCTCGGCACCGGCGCCGCCGCCGGTGGCCTCGTGCTGCAGGGCGCGCTCGCGGGCGAGTTCGTCCGTGGTCATGAGGGCCGATTCCTTCACCGGCTTGATCAGCAGGTTGCAGATCAGACCGACGAACAGCAGGCCGGCCATGATGTACAGCGTGCGGTCGTAGACCAGCGTCTTGGCCACGCCCGCATCGAGCTGGGTCTGGCGGATCGCGGCGATCAGGAACGGGCCTAAAATGCCGGCCGCCGACCAGGCGGTCAGCAGGCGACCGTGGATCGCGCCCACCATCTGCGTGCCGAACAGGTCGGCCAGGTAGGCCGGCACGGTGGAGAAGCCGCCGCCGTACATGCTGAGGATCACGCAGATCGAGATCACGAACAGGCCCGCCATGCCCAGGTGGCCCCAGGTCGGCAGCAGGCAGTAGACGATGATGCCGAGGATGAAAAACGTGAAATAGGTGTTCTTGCGGCCGATCCTGTCCGACAGCGAGGCCCAGAACAGGCGGCCCAGGCTGTTGAACAGGCTGATCAGACCGACCAGGCCGGCCGCCGCCGCCACCACCGCGGCCTTCTGTGCCGGGGTGAGGTCCGCTGCCGCTTCGGTGAGGCCGACCAGTCTGGCGCCGAACACGTCCTGCAGCATCGGGCTGGCCATCGAGATCACCGCGATGCCGGCCGTCACGTTGAGGAACAGCACGCCCCACACCAGCCAGAACTGCGGCGTCTTCCACGCCTTGTTCAGGTGCACGTGGTGGCCCGTGATCATCGCGTTGCCGTCGGCCGCCTTCGGCGTCCAGCCTTGCGGCTTCCAGCCGTTCGGGGCCACGCGGAAGCCGAACGCGCCGGCGGCCATGATCAGCACGTAGAGCACACCCATCACCATCAACGTGGGAGCGACACCCTGGCTGCCGTTGGCCGAGAAGTGCTTCATCAGCGCCACCGCGAGCGGAGCACCGACCATCGCGCCGCCGCCGTAGCCCATGATGGCGAAGCCGGTGGCCATGCCGCGGCGGTCCGGGAACCACTTGATCAGGGTCGACACGGGCGTGATGTAGCCCAGGCCCTGGCCGACGCCGCCGAGCACGCCGCAACCGAGGTAGACCAGCCACAGCTGGTGCACCGACACGCCGATGCCGCCGACCACCAGGCCGCCGCCCCAGCACAGCGCGGCGATGAAGCCGGCCTTGCGCGGGCCGGCGTGTTCCAGCCAGCCGCCCCACAGCGCCGCCGAGATGCCGAGCATGGCGATGAAGGTTTCGAAGATGTGGGTGACCTGCGGCACCGTCCAGTTGCAGCTGGTCGTCGTCAGCGACGCGATGAAGCCCAGGTTGGCGCACATGGTCGGATCGGTTTCGGTGAGCAGCTTGCTCATCGGCAGCCAGAACACCGAGAAGCCGTAGGCCATGCCGATGCACAGGTGGATCGCCAGCGCCGCCGGCACCACCCACCACCGGTTGTAGCCCGGACCCGCAATGGTGCTCTCCCTCGCCATGAATCCTGCGTTGCTGTCTGCCGCCGGTACACTGACCATGAGCCTCTCCCCTGCGAAAGTGGAAAAACGGAAGCCCGCGCCCACCACCCCGCAGCCGGCGCATGGCGGGTCGATCATGCCGTCCGGGTACAACGGGCGACTACTCGACATAGGTCGCATCGAAAGCTTGCGACCCGATCCCCGGACGGCTCACGCCGCGCCCGGAGGACATGCCACGCTGGCGCCGCAGCGGTGTGGCGGTCCGCACCGCGCCCGCAAGATTTTCCGTCCTGGCCCGGCGCGGTCTTGCGTATCGTCCGCGCAGCCGCCATGGTTTGCGGCTGGTCAGCGTCCCCCCTCTTGAGCCGAGCCCAGCCACCATGTCCGATACCCCCAAGATCATCTACACGCTCACCGACGAAGCGCCGTTCCTGGCCACGCAGTCGCTGCTGCCGATCGTGCAGGCCTTCGCCGCCACGGCGGGCATCGCGGTGGAGACGCGCGACATCTCGCTGGCCGGCCGCATCCTGGCTCAGTTCCCCGAATCGCTGCGCGACGACCAGCGCATCGCCGACGACCTGGCCGAGCTGGGCGAGCTGGCCACCACGCCGGACGCCAACATCATCAAGCTGCCCAACATCAGCGCCTCGGTGCCGCAGCTGAAGGCCGCGATCAAGGAGCTGCAGGCGCAGGGCTATGCGCTGCCGGAGTACCCGGACGAGCCGCGCAGCGACGTCGAGCTGTGGAACATCCGCGCCCGCTACGACAAGGTGAAGGGCAGCGCGGTGAACCCGGTGCTGCGCGAGGGCAACTCCGACCGCCGCGCGCCGCCGTCGGTGAAGAACTACGCGCGCAGGCACCCGCACAGGATGGGCGCGTGGAGCAGGGATTCGAAGAGTCGCGTGGCGCACATGGACGCCGGCGATTTCTACGGCAGCGAAAAGTCCGCCACGCTGGACAAGGCCGGCGTGCTGAAGATCGAGCTGCACGGCAGCGACGGCGCGGTCAGCGTGCTGAAGGAGAAGGTGGCGGTGAAGCCCGGCGAGATCGTCGACGCCGCCGTGATGAGCCGCGCCGCGCTGGCGCGCTTCGTCCAGGCCGAGATCGCCCGAGTGAAGGACGAGGGCGTACTGTTCTCGCTGCACCTCAAGGCCACCATGATGAAGGTGTCCGACCCGATCATGTTCGGCGTGGTGGTGGGCGAGTTCTACCAGGACGTACTGGCGAAGTACGCCAACGATCTGGAGCGGATCGGCTTCAATCCCAACAACGGCATCGGCGACCTGTACGCCCGGCTTGGAGCGCTGCCGGAAGACCGGCAGGCGGCGATCAAGGCGGACCTTGCCGCCGAGTACGCCCGGCGTCCGGCGCTGGCGATGGTCAACTCCGACAAGGGCATCACCAACCTGCACGTGCCGTCGGACGTGATCGTCGACGCCTCGATGCCGGCGATGATCCGCGACTCCGGCAAGATGTGGAACGCCAAGGGCGAGCTGCAGGACACCGCGGCGCTGATCCCCGATCGCAGCTACGCCGGCATCTACCAGGTGGTGCTCGACGACTGCCGGGCCAACGGCGCGTTCGATCCGGCCACCATGGGTTCGGTGCCCAACGTGGGCCTGATGGCGCAGCAGGCCGAGGAATACGGCTCGCACGACAAGACCTTCCAGATCGAGTCCGACGGCACCGTGCGCGTCACCGACCAGGACGGCCGCGTGGTGTTCGAGCATGCGGTGGAGGCCGGCGACATCTGGCGCATGTGCCAGGCCAGGGACGCGCCGATCCAGGACTGGGTGAAGCTCGCCGTGACCCGCGCGCGGCTGTCCGGCACGCCGGCGGTGTTCTGGCTCGACGCCAAGCGCGCGCACGACGCGCAGGTGATCGCCAAGGTCCAGCGTTACCTCAAGGACCACGACACCGCCGGGCTGGACATCCGCATCCTGTCGCCGGAAGACGCCATGCGCCACTCGCTCTCGCGCATCCGCCAGGGCCAGGACACCATCTCGGTCACCGGCAACGTGCTGCGCGACTACCTCACCGACCTGTTCCCGATCATGGAACTGGGCACCAGCGCCAAGATGCTCTCCATCGTGCCGCTGATGGCCGGCGGCGGCCTGTTCGAGACCGGCGCCGGCGGCTCGGCGCCCAAGCACGTGCAGCAGTTCGTCGAGGAGAACTACCTGCGCTGGGATTCGCTGGGCGAGTTCCTCGCACTGCAGGCCTCGCTGGAATTCATCGGCGACAAGACCGGCAACGCCAAGGCCAGGGTGCTGGCCAGGGCGCTGGACCAGGCCAACGGCCAGATCCTCGACCACAACCGTTCGCCGGCGCGCAAGGTCGGCCAGCTCGACAACCGCGGCAGCCACTTCTACCTCGCCCTGTACTGGGCGCAGGCGCTGGCCGACCAGCACGAGGACGCCGGGTTGAAGGCGACGTTCGCCCCGCTGGCCAAGGTGCTTGCGGACAACGAGGCGACCATCGTCGGCGAGCTCAATGGCGTCCAGGGCAAGCCGGTCGACATCGGCGGCTACTACCACCCGGACCTGGCACGGGTGAGCCAGGCCATGCGCCCCAGCGCCACGTTCAACGCCGCGCTCGCTTCGCTCGGCTGAGCATCCGGTGCAGGAGCGGGGCATGTCCCCGCTCCTCCCTCCGCCGGGGCCACCGGCCGTCCTGCCTGCATGTTTCCCCGCGCCGGGCCGCGGATCGCCATGCCGCCGTGGCTGACTCGAGCGCTTGTCGATCATCCGATCCAGGGAGAACCCACGATGCGCCGTCGCGAACTGATCAAGGCCGGTCTGCTGGGCGTGGCCGCCTGACCGCTGCTTCCGTTGTCCTCCGCCGTCGCGGCGGACGCTCCCGACGCGTTCGCTGCGCTGGAGAAGAGTCACGGCGGTCGGCTCGGTGTGGCCGTGCTCGACACCGGCAGCGGTAAGCGGCTGCTGCATCGCGCCGATGAGCGCTTCCTGCTGTGCAGTACCGGCAAGCTGCTGGCGGTGGCTGCCGTGCTGGCGCGGGTCGATCGCGGCGAGGAGCGGCTGGACCGGCGCATCGTGTTCCGCCGCGAGGACGTGCTCGACTGGGCTCCGGTGACCCGCCTGCGCCCCGGCTCGCCCGGGATGACCGTCGAGGAGCTGTGCCAGGCTGCGATGATCGTCAGCGACAACACCGCGATGAACCTGCTGCTGGCCTCGCTGGGCGGTCCGGCCACGCTGACCCGTTTCGTGCATGGCCTCGGCGATCCGCTGACGCGCTTCGACCGCACCGAGCCGTCGCTCAACCGCCCCGGTCCCGGGGGCTTCGAAGACACCACCACGCCGCTGGCGATGCTCGACGACATGCGCCAGGTACTGCTCGGCGACGTGCTGTCGCCGGCCTCGCGCGAGCGGCTGCTCGACTGGCTGCGCCACAACACCACCGGCACCACGCAGCTGCGTGCCGGCCTGCCGGCGGGCTGGACCGCGGGCGACAAGACCGGGGCCAGCCAGACGCAGAACAACGACGTGGCGATCGTCTGGCCGCCGGGGCGTGCGCCGGTGCTGATCGCCGCGTACTACGAGAGTTCGGCGGGGGCGGGCGATGCGCGCAAGTCCGTGCTGGCGCATGTGGGCGCCCTGGCCGCCAGCGTGTAACGCATTCGACGCGGCCCTTCAGCCACCTGTTGCTAGCATGCGCGTTCCTTGCCGGAGATCGTGCATGCCACGGATGCCTGTACTGATGCTGTCCTCGTTGCTGGTGGCCATGCCGCTAGCCGCGCAGGATCTGCCCGCGCCGCCCTCGACTGCCGACATCCCCGTGCTCGCGCCGGTCACCGTCAGCGGCGTGCAACCCGGGCCAGGGCTGTGGAAAGTGAGCAGGGGCGACCACGTGCTGTGGCTGCTGGGCACCACCAGTGCTCTGCCCGAGCACATGCAGTGGCGCTCGGACGAGGTGGAGCGGATCGTCGCCGGCAGCCAGGAGGTGATCCGTGTGCCGCGGGTCAAGTTCAAGCTCGACGTCGGCTTCTTCGGCAAGTTGTTCCTGCTGCCCTCGGCGTTTGGCGCGCGCAAGAACCCCGATGGCAAGACGCTCGACCAGGTGCTGCCGGCACCGCTGTATGCGCGTTGGAGCGCCCTCAAGGCGCGCTACATCGGTCGCGACCACGGCATCGAGCGCTGGCGGCCGATCTTCGCCGGCATCGACCTGTACCGAGAGGCGCTGAAGAAGAGTGGCCTGCGCAGCGGTGGGCAGATCGAGGACACGGTCGAGGGTCAGGCCAAGCGGCATGGCGTGAAGATCGTCGACGCCACCTACCAGGTGGAGATCAAGGATCCCCGCGGCGCGATCAAGGCGTTCAAGACCGCCGGCCCGGAGGACACCGAGTGTTTCTCGCGCACGCTGGACAGCATCGAGCACGACCTGCCAGCGATGGCCGAGCGGGCCAACGCCTGGGCGGTCGGCGACATCGCCACGCTGCGCCGGCTGCCGGATAGCCGTTTCCGCAACGCCTGCGCCGATGCGTTGACCGAAAGCGGGTTCGCCCGGCAGCTGGGTATCAGCGATCTCCCTGCGCGGGTCGATGCCACCTGGCTGGCCATCGCCCGCCAGGCGCTGGCCAACGACACGCAGGCGCTGGCCGTGCTGCCGATGGACCAGCTGCTCACATCGGACGGCTTCCTCGCCGCGCTGAAGGCCGAGGGCTACTCGGTGCAGGCCCCGGATGGCGATGATGCCGCGGAACCGGCGCCAGCCACCTCGACGACCGCACCGCCTCAGTAGGCGCTGGCGCGGTCCAGCGCGGCAACTTCGTCCGCCGCAAGCATAAGTTGCGCAGCGCCGATCAACTCGTGCAGTTGCGCCACGCTGGTGGCGCTGGCGATCGGCGCGCTGATGCCCGGCCGGGCCATCAGCCAGGCCAGCGCCACCTGCGCGGGCGTGGCGCCGTGGGCGGCGGCGACCGCATCGAGCGCGGCGAGGATCCGCATGCCGCGCGGGTTGAGGTACTTCCTCACCGCACTGCCGCGCGCCGCGCTCTTGGCCAGGTCCGCCTCGCTGCGGTACTTGCCGCTGAGAAAGCCGCTGGCCAGCGAGTAGTAGCTGATCACGCCGATCTGCTCGCGGCGCACCAGCGGCTCCAATTCCGCCTCGTAGCCGGCGCGGTTGGCCAGGTGGTATTCCGGCTGCAGGGTCTCGTAGCGCGGCAGGCCATGCTCGCGCGACACCGCCAGCGCCTCGGCGAAGCGGTCGGCGGAGTAGTTGGAGGCGCCGATGACGCGTACCTTGCCCTGCTCGATCAGCCGGCCGAATGCGCCCAGCGTCTCGGCCAGCGGCACGCTGGCGTCGTCCTCGTGCGCCTGGTACAGGTCGATGCAGTCCACCTGCAGGCGCCTGAGCGAGCCCTCCACCGCCTGCTGGATGTTCACCGGCGACAGCCCCGGCTGCTCGACCCATTTGCCCACCTTGGTGGCGATCACCACCTGCTCGCGCTTGCCGCTGCGCTTGAGCCACTTGCCGATGATCGTCTCCGACTCGCCGCCGCGGTTGCCCGGCACCCACGAGGAGTACATGTCGGCGGTGTCGATCAGGTTGAAGCCGGCGTCGACGAAGGCGTCGAGCAGGGCGAACGAGCGGGCTTCGTCGGCGCTCCAGCCGAACACGTTGCCGCCGAAGGCGAGCGGGGCGACTTCCAGCGTGGAGCGTCCCAGGGTGCGTCGCTGCATGGCAGACCTCATGGTGTCGTCGAACGGGGATCCGCCGACATGGGTGCCGCGTACGCCTGATCAAGCCTGCGCCTGCCGCCGACCAAAGTCGAATGCGGCGTGGATCCGGCTCATGCCGCCGGGTTGCTAAGCTTCCGCGTTGCGTTGCGCCAGCGCGCACCCCTCACCCGCGTCCTTGCCGCAAGGAGATTCCCCCATGAAGTCACGCGCCGCCGTCGCCTGGGAAGCAGGCAAGCCGCTGAGCATCGAGCAGGTCGACGTGCAGGGCCCGCAGAAAGGCGAGGTGCTGGTGCGCATCGTCGCCACCGGCGTGTGCCACACCGACGCCTACACGCTATCCGGCGATGATCCGGAAGGCGCCTTCCCGGCGATCCTCGGCCACGAGGGCGGCGGCGTCGTCGAGGAGGTGGGCGAGGGCGTCACCTCGCTCAAGGTCGGTGACCATGTCATTCCGCTGTACACGCCCGAGTGCGGCGAGTGCGAGTACTGCCGCTCGGGCAAGACCAACCTGTGCCAGAAGATCCGCGTCACCCAGGGCCAGGGTCTGATGCCGGACGGCACCTCGCGCTTCTCGATCAACGGCAGGACCCTCCTGCACTACATGGGCACCAGCACGTTCTCCGAGTACACCGTGCTGCCGGAGATCTCGCTGGCGAAGATCAACCCCGCCGCGCCGCTGGACAAGGTGTGCCTGCTCGGCTGTGGCATCACCACCGGCATCGGCGCGGTGCTCAACACCGCCAAGGTCACGCCCGGCTCCACCGTGGCGGTGTTCGGCATGGGCGGCATCGGCCTGTCGGTGGTGCAGGGCGCGGTGATGGCGAAGGCCTCGCGGATCATCTGCGTGGATCTGAACCCGTCCAAGTGGGAGATGGCCAAGGCGCTGGGCGCCACCGACTTCGTCAACCCGAAGGACCATCCGGACACGCCGATCCAGCAGGTCATCATCGACATGACCCATGGCGGCGTGGACTACTCGTTCGAGTGCATCGGCAACGTCCAGGTGATGCGCTCGGCGCTGGAGTGCTGCCACAAGGGCTGGGGCGAGTCGACCATCATCGGCGTGGCCGGCGCGGGGCAGGAGATCAGCACGCGGCCGTTCCAGCTGGTCACCGGCCGCGTCTGGCGCGGCTCGGCGTTCGGTGGCGTGAAGGGGCGCAGCCAGCTGCCGGGGTATGTGGAGCGCTACCTGCAGGGCGAGATCAGGATCGACGAGATGATCACCGAGGTGATGCCGCTGGAGGACATCAACCGCGCCTTCGAGCTGATGCACGAGGGCAAGGTGATCCGCTCGGTGATCCGCTACTGAGTCACCGCGGGTCTGCCGCCGGCCCCGGCGGTCGTCGTAAAATGCGCGCCTGCCGGTCACCGGCGGGCGCCACTCATGGCACACCGGTTGCGGTACTGCCGCGGCCGGCGCCGTTGCTTCACGGTCCGGGGGTTTGCATGTCCGCCACTGCGTTTCTGGTCGATGCTGCGTTTTTTCTCGCTACCGCAAGGTGTGGGGCGATCGCGACCCCGGCGACGCGCGCACCGTCGCCAAGACCGTGTTCGGCATGGCGCTGGAGCATCTCAAGACGCTCGACCGCCCGCGCAAGGCGCTGTACCGCCTGAGTGGCGCCACGTATCTGCACATCGTCGTCACCTTGGCCGCGGCAGCGTGCGCCGCGGGGCAAGCGTCATCCAACAGGGAGTGCTTCATGACATCATGGGTTTCATGGAAATGGCTGCCGGTTGCCCTGTGCGCGCTGGTGCTGGCCGCACCGGCCGCCGCGCAGACGTCGTTGACTGAGGCGGATGCGCTGGCGCAGGACCAGCCCACCGACCGATTGGTGCCGCCGACCAGCGCGCAGGATTTCACCGCCGCGCAGCTGGACAGCGTGCTCGCCGGCCACTGGCGGCCGACCGCCGAGCGCGCCCGCGACCGCTACCGCCACCCCAAGCAGACGCTGCAGTTCTTTGGCGTGCGGCCGGACCAGACGGTGGTGGAGATCACCCCCGGCGCCGGCTGGTACAGCGCGATCCTGGCGCCGCTGCTGCGCGACAACGGCCAGTACATCGCGGCCGTGGCCGCGCCGCCGCCGGGCAAGCCGGCCAGCGACACGCTGCAGCGCCGCTTCGCCGCCGATGCGGCCACCTACGGCAAGGCGACCATCGTCACCTTCGATCCGAAGGCGCCGGTGTTCGGCGCGCCGGGCAGCGCCGACGTGGTGCTGACCTTCCGCAACGTGCACAACTGGGTGACGGCCGGCACCGCACCGGCGATGTTCAAGGCATTCTTCGCCGTGTTGCGCCCCGGCGGCGTGCTGGGCGTGGTCGACCATCGCGCCGCCGACGGCGCCTCGCTGGCGGCGGTGAAGACCAGCGGCTACCTGCCCACCGCCACCGTGGTGAAGCTCGCCACCGAGGCCGGCTTCACGCTGGAGGAGTCGAGCGAGATCAACGCCAATTCCGCCGACACCAAGGACTACCCCAAGGGCGTGTGGACGCTGCCGCCCACGCTCGCGCTGGGCGACGTGGACCGCGCGAAGTATCAGGCGATCGGCGAGTCCGACCGCATGACGCTGCGCTTCGTGAAGCCGGACGCGCCGGCGCCGGCATCGTCGACGCACTGATCGGCGGCCCGTGCTGATCGCGCTGAACAAGCCGTACGGCGTGCTGTGCCAGTTCACCGATCACGCCGGCCGGCCGACGCTGGCCGACTGCGTCACGCAGAAGGGTGTCTACGCCGCCGGCCGCCTGGACCAGGACAGCGAAGGCCTGCTGCTGCTCACCGACGACGGCGCGCTGGCGCACCGGCTCACCGACCCGAAGCACAAGCAGCCCAAGACCTACCTGGTGCAGGTGGACGGCGCAGTCACCGATGCGGCGATCGCCGCGCTGCGCCGCGGCGTGGTGCTGAAGGACGGCCCCACGCTGCCGGCTACTGCCGAGCATGCCGCCGAGCCGGACTGGCTGTGGCCGCGCGATCCGCCGGTGCGCCTGCGCCAGGCGATCCCCACCAGTTGGCTGCGCATCACCCTGCGCGAGGGTCGCAACCGGCAGGTGCGCCGGATGACCGCGGCGGTGGGCTTTCCCACCTTGCGGCTGATCCGCGAGCGCGTGGGCGAGCATGCGTTGGACGGCCTCGCGCCGGGCGCCACCCGCATCCTCTCCCGGTAGGAGCGCACCCTGTGCGCGAACGCTTTTGGCTCCTGATCGACATCAGAGCCAAAAGCGTTCGCGCACAGGGTGCGCTCCTACGCGGCCGCTGCCAGGCCGAAGAACGCTTCCGCCGTGGCCGTGGTGTGCGCGGCCAGCGCCTCGAACGATTCGCCGCGGTCGCGCGCGATCTCCTCGGCGATGTGCCTGAGGTACATCGGCTCGTTGCGCCGGTGCGCCGGCAGCGGGCGCACGGTGCGCGGCAGCAGGTAGGGCGCGTCGGTCTCGATCATCAGCCGGTTCGCCGGAATCGCCTTCACCAGCTCGCGCAGATGGGTGCCGCGGCGTTCGTCGCAGATCCAGCCGGTGATGCCGATATGGCAGTCCAGCGCGAGGTAGTCGTGCAGCGCCCCGGCGGTGTCGGTGAAGCAGTGCACCACCGCCGCCGGCACCTTGTCGCGGTAGCGGCGCAGCAGGGCGATGAAGTCGCCGTGCGCGTCGCGCTGGTGCAGGAACAGCGGCTTGCCCAGCTCGGCGGCGATGCGCAGCTGGCGCTCGAACACCTCGCGCTGCACCTCGTGCGGCGAGTAGTTGCGGTGATAGTCCAGGCCGGTCTCGCCCACCGCGCGCACCTGCGGATGCGTGGCCAGCTCGCGCAGCAGGGCGTCGGTGGCCTCGTCGTAATCCACCGCGTGATGCGGATGCACGCCGGCGGTGGCGTACAGCACGCCCGGATGGGCCTGCGCCAGCGCCAGCGCGTCGCGGCTGGCGTCGCGGCTGGCGCCGGTCACCACCATCCGCGCCACGCCGTGCGCCTGCGCGCGCGCCAGCACGGCGTCGAAGTCGTGGGCAAAGGATTCGTGGGTGAGGTTGGCGCCGATGTCGAGCAGCATCGCGGTTTCCGCGGCGGACAAAGACGCGATTGTCGCAAGCCCTCGTCGAAGTTGCGATCCACGGGCCGCAACGCAGCGTGCGCGCCTTACCCCATAGGCATCTTTCGAATTGACCCGGTGCGTGACGGCTCCGTAGTGTGATCGCCGTCACTGTCCTCCGGGGGGGGGGGTCAGTCGGCCACATGTTCCGGTGCTGCAACCTGGTCGTCGACCGGGCCGGCCGGTCACGAATCCGATTTGGGGAACGTCAATGCTCCAGAAGAAACTCATGGGTGCCATCCTGGCCGTGCTCGGCGCGGGTGCCACCCCGGTCGCCGGCGCGGTCGGCATCACGCACGTCGAGGCCGGCCGCCTCGGTCGCCTGTCCGCCGCGCCGCTGGCCAGCCGGCTGGGGCTGGGCGTGAACACCAGCCTGGTGCAGCGCGAGGCCATCGCCACGCGCCGCGGCACGATCAAGACGCGCGAGCAGCAGACCTTCCGCGGCGTGCCGGTGTACGGCGGCCACCTGGTGGTCGAGCGCGATCGCCGCGGCAACGTGCTGGCGGTGGCCGGCGAGGTGCAGCGCGATCCGGGCCGGCAGCTCGCCTCGGTGACGCCGCGGCTCAGCGCGCTGCAGGCGCAGGCGGCGCTGAAGCGGCACATGGGCCAGCTCGCCGCGCCCGGCGTGCGCCACGGCGAGGCCACGCTGTTCGTCTATCCCAGGGCCGGCGGTACGCTGACGCTGGCCTATCGCACCTCCTACCTGGTGCCGGTGAAGGGCCGCATGTCGCGCCCGACCGCCATCGTCGATGCCGATACCGGCGCGGTGATCAAGCAGTGGGAAGGCATCACCACCGGTCGCCTGCCGCCGGGCGGCAGCACTGTGCCGGTCGCCGTGTCGGCGATCGGCCCCGGCGGCAACCAGCTCACCGGCGAGTACTTCTACGACGGTTCCGGTCCGGGCCAGGAGCAGCTCGACGCGCAGAAGTCCGGCACCACCTGCTACCTCAAGGATGCCGATGTCGCCACCTACAACCTGGCCGGCGGCCAGCGCGTGGTGCAGTGGTCGTTCGGCTGCGTGGGCAGCGATCCGTCGCGCTACGTGAGCAGCGGCGATGCGATCAACGGCGCGTACTCGCCGGTCAACGACGCGCACCACTTCGGCGGCGTCGTGCAGAACATGTACCGCGACTGGTTCGCCGAGCCGGCGCTGACCACCGACGGCGGCACGCCGATGCAGCTGTCGATGTGGGTGCACTACGGCACCAACTACGAGAACGCGTTCTGGGACGGCCGCGAGATGGTGTTCGGCGACGGCGACCAGTACTTCTATCCGTTCGTGGTGCTGGACATCACCGGCCACGAGATCAGCCACGGCTTCACCGAGCAGCACTCGGGCCTGGAATACACCGCGCAGTCCGGCGGCATGAATGAGGCCTTCTCCGATATGGCCGGCGAGGCGGTGAAGTTCTACGACCGCGGCCGCAACGACTTCATGGTCGGTGCCGACATCGTCAAGCCGTCCACCGTGCCGCTGCTCGGCCTGCCGGCGCTGCGCGACATGTGTACGCCGAGCAACGACGGCGCCTCGATCGACAATGCCGCGCAGTACTACGACGGCATCGACGTGCACTACTCCAGCGGCGTCTACAACCGCGCGTTCTGCACCCTGGCCAGGACCGCCGGCTGGGATACGCGCAAGGCGTTCGAGGTGTTCCACGACGCCAACGCGCTGTACTGGGGGCCGAGCGAAACCTTCGACTCCGGCGCTTGCGGCGTGGAAAGCGCCGCCAGGGATCGCGGCTACGCCGTGGCCGACGTCACCGCGGCCTTCACCGCGGTCGGCGTGACCTGCGCCCCGGCGCGCTGATCCGAACGGCCCGGCGCGGCTGCGGCCGCGTCGGGCCACACGCACTCTCCCGCGATCGTCGCGCCGGCCCCGGCGTGCGTCGCCTCCCGTCGACCATGGGCACCCCGCCGCGCCGCGGACCGGGTGTCCCGATGCAGGAAATCATCCATGAACAAGATCCACAGCAAGGTCTGGAATCGCGCGCTCGGCACCCTGGTGGTGGCCAGTGAACTGGCCTCGTCGCGTCGTGCAGGTACGCGTCGTTCGATCGTCTGCGGCGCGCCCGCTGCGCTGCTGTTCGGCACGCTGCTGGCCGGTGCGCCGGTCGGCGCCGTCCACGCGCAGCAACTGCCGGATGCCTGCGTGCTGGGCAGCGGCAACCAGGTGGTGCCGGCCGACAACGACACGCTGTCGTGCGGCCCCAATCAGACCGTCAGCGGCACCGGCGCCACCGCCGTGGGCGCCAACGCGGTGGCCACCGGCCTGCAGGCGACGGCGCTGGGCCAGGGCAGCAACGCGCTGGCCGACTACACCACTGCGCTGGGCGGCGTGTACACGGTGGACGGCATCGACTACGCCACCGAGGCCAGCGGCATCGGCGCCAGCGCGTTCGGTGCCGGCGCCGGCGCCGACGGCGCCAACAGCACCGCGGTGGGCGCGTTGTCCTACGCCACCGCCATCAACGCCTTCGCCGGTGGCTACAACGCCGGCGCGGACGGCTACAACAGCGTGGCGCTGGGCGCCAACGCGCAGGCGTCGGACGTCGGCAGCATCGCCATCGGCGGCGGCGATCCGGATCCGGCCAACAACTACCTCGCCACCGAGGCGCAGGGCGAAGGCTCGATCGCGATCGGCTCGATCGCCGCCGCCGAAGGGCGCGGCGCGCTGGCGCTGGGCTACCAGGGCGCGGCCATCGGCGACAACGCCACCGCGCTGGGCAACGGCGCCTTCGCGATCGGCGCGGCGGCCACCGCGGTGGGCGGTTCGGCCTACACCGGCGCCGACTCGGCCACGGCGGTGGGCAACAACGCCGTGTCGACCGCCACCGGCGCCACCGCGCTCGGCGCGGACAGCAATGCGGCGGGCAGCTACGCCATCGCCATCGGCAGCCAGAATTCGAACGGCTACGGCGGCGCGACCACCCAGCAGTCGGTGGCGATCGGCTTCAACAGCGGCGCGCTGGGCACCGCCGCCACCGCGGTCGGCGGTTACAGCGTGGCGCAGGGCTTCCTCTCCTCGGCATTCGGTTACAGCGCCGCGGCCATGGGCGACTACTCGCTGGCCGCCGGCATCGGTGCCAGCAGCAGCGGGGCCGATTCGGTGGCGCTGGGCGACGGTGCCGCGGCGAGCGCGGACTTCTCCATCGCGCTGGGCGCCGGCTCGGTGGCCGACCAGGCCAACACGGTGTCGGTGGGCAGCGCGGGCGGCGAGCGGCGCATCGTCAACGTCGATGCGGGCGTGGACGCCACCGACGCCGTCAACCTGGGCCAGCTCAACGCCGTGGTGCGCACCGTCAACGACAGCACGATGCAGCTCGACGGCGTGTTCGCCGCGCTCGGCGGTGGCGCCGGACTGGACGCGGGCGGGGCCTTCGTGGCGCCGAACTACCTGATCCAGGGCGCCAGCTACAACAACGTCGGCGACGCGCTGGGCGCGCTGGACGTGGCGCTGAGCGGCGCGCTGTCCGGCATCGACTACCTGCAGCAGGTGGGCGGCTCGCACCTGATGGTCGACGGCGCCAGCGACGGCAGCGATACCGCCTCGGTGCCGGCCGGCAGCAGGGGTGTGGCGGTGGGCTCCAACGCCAGCGTGGGCGGCGACCACGGCACCGCGGTGGGCGGCGACAGCTACGCGGCCGGTCCCAACGACACCGCCATCGGCGGCAACGCCAAGGTCAACGCCGACGGCAGCACGGCGGTGGGTGCGAACACCACCATCACCGCCAGCGCCACCAACGCGGTGGCGGTGGGCGAGAGCGCCTCGGTGAGCGCGCCCTCGGGCACGGCCGTGGGCCAGGGCGCGTCGGTGACCGCCGCCAACGCGGTGGCGCTGGGCCAGGGCTCGGTGGCCAACCGCGCCAACACGGTGTCGGTGGGCACGGCGACCAGCCAGCGGCAGATCACCAACGTGGCCGCCGGCACGCAGACGACCGACGCGGCCAACCTCGGCCAGGTCGACGAGGCGCTGGCCACTGCCAGGACCTATGCCGACGCCGGCGACGTGCAGACGCTGAGCGCCTCCAAGGCCTATACCGACCAGAAGCTGGCCAACGGTTTCGTCACCACCGGCGACTTCAACAGCTTCCGCAACCAGGTCAGCGACCAGTTCCGCGCGGTCGATCGCCGGCTGGACCAGGTGGGCGCGATGGGCACGGCGATGTCGCAGATGGCCTTCAGCACCCAGGGCATCGACCGGCCCAACCGGCTGGGCGTGGGTGTGGGCGGCTACGGCGGTCGCACGGCGCTGGCGGTGGGTTACTCGCGCCAGGTCGGCAGCAACGCCAATGTCACCTTCGGTGGCGCGGTCAGCGGCAACGAGAGCAGCGCCGGCGTGGGCGTGGGCATCGGCTGGTAAGCCCGGGCTGCCGGTTCAGGCGTTCAGGCGTGGCGAGGCCGGTGCCGCAGGGTGTCGGCCTCTTTTTGTGAACGCCGGCGCCGATGGCTGCGCGCCGGCGCCGGCCGGATGTGATAACAATGCCGGTCCGGATCGGTGCGGGGGCGCCGATCGGCAACGGTTGTTTTTCCATGCAATGGAGCGGGGTGGGTGATGTCGGCAGTGGTGACCGCGTCGGGCGAGGCAGCGCTGCCGGGGATGCACGATCGCGCGGAGGCGGTGTGCGCCCTGCTGGTGTCGCGCGGTGCCCTCAAGGAAGGCGATCTCGTGCGCGCCCGCCGGCTGCACGAGGAGGCTCCCGAGGGCACGCTCACCGGACTGATGGCGCGGCTGGGCCTGGTGTCCGAGCGCGACCTGGCGCTGGCCTGGTCCGAGCTGCTCGGTGCGCCGCTGGTGTCCACCCGCGACGCGCCGGACCTGCCGCCGGCCGAGCTGGAGATTTCCCCGCGCTTCCTGAAACAGCAGCACGTGGTGCCGATGCGCCACGGCGAGGACGGACTCGCGCTGATCGTCTCCGATCCGGCCGATCCGTATCCGCTCGACGCGGTGCGGTTGGCCGCGGGCAAGCCAGTGGTGCTTTGCATCGGCCTGCGCTCGGAGATCGACGACCTGATCGAGCGCTACTACGGCCAGGGCCGTTCGGCGATGGGCTCGATCGTGGAGAACCTCGACGGCGCCGGCGCGACCGAAGAGGAAGACGTCGAGCACCTGCGCGACCTCGCCTCCGAGGCGCCGGTGATCCGCCTGGTCAACCTGATCCTGCAGCGCGCGGTGGAGCAGCGCGCCTCGGACGTGCACATCGAGCCGTTCGAGAACCGGCTCAAGGTGCGCTACCGCATCGACGGCGTGCTGCATGAGGTGGAGGCGCCGCCGTCCTCATCGACCGCCGCGGTGATCAGCCGCGTGAAGATCATGGCCAAGCTCAACATCGCCGAGCGCCGGCTGCCGCAGGATGGCCGCATCCAGCTGCGCGTGCAGGGCAAGGAGCTGGACCTGCGCGTGTCCACCGTGCCCACCGCGTTCGGCGAGTCGGTGGTGATGCGCATCCTGGACCGCGAGTCGGTGGTGTTCGACTTCGCCTCGCTCGGCTTCACCGACGCGTTCGAGCAGCGCTTCGTCGAGGTGCTGCAGCGTCCGCACGGCATTTTGCTGGTTACCGGCCCCACCGGCTCGGGCAAGACCACCACGCTGTACACCGCGTTGAGCCAGATCAACACGCCCGACGTGAAGATCATCACCGTCGAGGACCCGGTCGAGTACCAGCTCGAGGGCATCAACCAGATCCAGGTGAAGCCGCAGATCGGGCTGGACTTCGCCGGCGCGCTGCGCTCGATCATGCGCCAGGATCCGGACGTGATCATGATCGGCGAGATGCGCGACCTGGAAACCTGCCGCATCGCGATCCAGTCCGCGCTCACCGGCCACCTGGTGCTGTCCACCCTGCACACCAACTCGGCGGCCGGCGGCGTCACCCGCCTGCTCGACATGGGCGTGGAGGACTACCTGCTCGGCTCCACCGTCAACGGCATCCTGGCGCAGCGGCTGGTGCGCCGGCTCGACCCGGAGACGGCGATCCCGTACGAACCTTCGCCCGAGGTGATCGCGCAGTTCGAGCTGGAGAAATACACCAGCGAGCGACCGATCCGCCTGTGGAAGCCGGGCACCAGCGCCGCCAACCCCACCGGTTACCGCGGCCGTCGCGCGATCATGGAATTCCTGGTGATGACCGATCCGCTGCGCCGGCTGATCATGCAGCGCGCCGACGCCGGCGAGATCGAGCGCGCGGCGCGCGCCGAAGGCATGCGCAGCATGTACGAGGACGGCATCGCCAAGGCGGTGGCCGGCGTGACCACGCTGGAGGAGGTGTTGCGTGTCACGCAGGAGGGCTGAGATTCGGGATTCGGGATTCGGTATTCGTCAAAGCCGGACACGACGAATCGCCGCGCTGCGCTCTTGCGAATCCCGACTCCCGACTCCCGAATCCCGCCACCAGCAGGTGGCGGCCCCATGACCCAGTTCCGCTACCGCGCGGTCAGCGATGCCGGCGACATGCTGCAGGGGCAGATGGAGGCAGCCTCGGTCGAGGACGTGATCGCCCGCCTGCAGGACCAGGGCCACACCCCGCTGGAGGCGCAGCCGGCCGACGCGCCGGGCGGCGGCAGCGGACTGGCCGCGCTGTTCGCGCGCGGCCCGTTCAGCAGCGACCAGCTGGCGCAGTTCACCCACCAGCTGGCCACCCTGCTCGGCGCCGGCCAGCCGCTGGATCGCGCGCTCGGCATCCTGCTGGAGCTGCCCGAGGGCGAGCGCGCGAAGAAGCTGATCGAGCGCGTGCGCGACCGCGTGCGCGGCGGCACCACGCTGTCGCAGGCGCTGGACGAGGAGCACGGTGTGTTTCCCAAGCTGTACGTCTCGCTGGTGCGCGCCGGCGAGGCGGGCGGTTCGCTGGAGGAGACGCTGCGCCGGCTCGCCGATTATCTGGAGCGCGCGCAGCAGTTGCGCGGCAGCATCGTCAACGCGCTGATCTATCCGGCCTTCCTGCTGGTCGGCGTGCTCGGTTCGCTGGTGCTGCTGCTCGCCTACGTGGTGCCGCAGTTCGTGCCGATCTTCCAGGACATGCAGGTACCGATCCCGCTGATCACCCGGGCCGTGCTCGGGCTGGGCAACCTGATCCAGGGCTGGTGGTGGCTGATCGTGCTGCTGATCGTGGGCGGCGCGTTCGTCTGGCGCGCGCGGCTGCGCGATCCGCGGGCGCGACTGGCGTGGCACGCGAAGCTCTTGGGCATGCGGGTGGTCGGACCGCTGCTGCTGAAGGTGGAGACCGCGCGCATCGCGCGCACGCTGGGTACCTTGCTGAAGAACGGCGTGCCGCTGCTGTCCTCGCTCACCATCGCGCGCCAGGTCACCGCCAATCGCGCGCTGGACGAGGCGCTGGCCACCGCCGCCGAGCAGGTCAAGGGCGGCGCCGGGCTCGGCTTCGCGCTCTCGCAATCGCAGCGCTTTCCGCGGCTTGCCCTGCAGATGGTTCAAGTCGGCGAGGAAGCCGGTCAGCTCGACACGATGCTGCTCAAGGTGGCCGACACCTTCGAGCTGGAGAGCCGGCGCGCGATCGACCGCCTGCTCGCCGCGCTGGTGCCGGCGCTGACCATCGTGATGACGGTGCTGGTGGCGATCATCATGGCGGCGATCCTGCTGCCGTTGCTCAGTCTTACCAGCAATATCCAATAACGTTGATCGGAGTACATGCCATGGTGATGGATCGGGAATCGGGATGCGGGATGCGGGATTCGAAAGAGCGGGCCGCGCGGCGTCCGGCGCCGGCGGAGCGGCAGGTGCGCGAATCCCGTCTGCCGAATCGCCAATCCCGGCGCGTCTTCGGACGCGCCCGCGGCTTCACCCTGCTCGAAATGCTCGCCGTGATCGTGCTGATCGGCATCATCGGCGCCGTCGTGGTGACCCAGGTCGGCAAGAACGTCGACAAGGGCAAGTACGGCGCCGGCAAGGCGCAGCTCACCACGCTCGGCCAGAAGGTGGAGAACTACGCGCTGGACAACGGCACGCCGCCGCGCCAGCTGGACGACCTGGTGACCAAGCCGGCCGGCGCTCCCAACTGGCAGGGCCCGTACGCCAGGCCCTCCGACCTGAAGGACCCGTGGGGCCACGCCTTCGGCTACAAGTACCCCGGCGAGCACGGCAGTTTCGACCTGATCTTCTACGGCCAGGATGGCCGGCCCGGCGGCGACGGCTTCAGCAAGGACATCGGCAACTGGGAGTGAGCCCTGCCTGCCCGGCCGACCACGGTGAACACCCGTCCAGCCCTCCGCCTTGCCGGCGTGCCGTGTGCGCGCGGCTTCACCCTGTTCGAGATGCTGGCGGTGATCCTGCTGATCGGCATCGCGGCGGCGGCGGTGTCGGTGTCGGTGTCGCAGGGCTTGCGCGGTGCACGGGTGAGTGCGGCCAGCGGCGAGCTGGCCGCCGCGCTGCGCGCCACCCGCGCCGAGGCGATCGTGAAGGGCAAGGAGCAGCATTTCGACGTGGACACCCGCGCCGGCAGCTACCGCGGCGCCAACGGTCGCACCGTACAGCTGCCGGCCGGCCTGAGGCTGAGCATCACCAGCGCCAGGGAGGACCAGGTCGGCCCCGGCGTGGGGCGCATCCGCTTCTTTCCCGACGGCAGCTCCACCGGCGGCCACGTCACCCTGCAGCAGGGCCAGCGCCGCTGGCAGGTCAACGTGGCGTGGCTCACCGGCGCGGTCAGCGTGGAGCAGCGGTGATGCCGCCCGGTCGCGCCCGCGGCTTCAGCCTGATCGAGGTGATCGCCGCGCTGCTGCTGCTGGCGATCACCTTCACCGCGCTGATGAAGGTGGCCGGCGGAGCGATCGGACTGACCCAGCGCGCGGCCCAGCGCAGCGAGGCGGCGATGTGGGCGCACAGCCTGCTCGACAGCGCCTTCGTCATCGAGCCGCTGCGCGCCGGCACCCGCAGCGGCACGTTCGACAAACACTACCGCTGGCAGTTGCAGGTGACGCCATGGAATCCGGCCGGCCAGCCGGCGCCGAACGCGGCGCTGCAGCTGTACCAGCTCGACCTGGACGTGCGCTGGCATGGCAACGGCCACGATCAGGTGGCGCACTTCAGCACGCTGCGGCTGGGCGTGCCCGGTGCCGGAGCGGGTCCGTGAGGCGCGCGGCCGGCTTCAGTCTGCTTGAGGTGCTGGCGGCGCTGGTGCTGCTCACGTTGCTGTTGCTGGGGGTGTATTCGGGCATCCGCACTGCCACGCAGAGCGTGCGTGCGGGCACCGCGGCGGTGGAGCGGCTGGACCAGGTGCGCTCCTCGCAGCAGCTGCTGCGCCGCGAACTGGCGCAGACCATGGTGGCGCCGATCGGCCACGACGCGAACGGCGACAGCGTGTTCTTCGAGGGCAGGGCGCGCAGCATGCGCTTCGTCGCGCCGCTGCCCGGCTACCTCGACCAGCTCGGCCCGCAGCTGATGGCGCTGTCGCTGGTCGACGACGGCCACGGCGCGTTGCGGCTGCAGATGCAGCTGGCGATGCTGCCGCCGGACGGCACCGCGCCCAAGCCATTGGGCAAGCCGCAACTGCTGCTGGACCGCATCAAGAGCGGTCGCTTCCAGTACCGCGGCGTCGATGCCCAGGGTCGTCCCGGCGACTGGCAGGAGCGCTGGCCCGACGGCCGCCTGCTGCCGCAACTGGTGCGGGTCGAATTGACTGCGCTGGGCACCACGCCGTGGCCGGTATTGACCGTGCCGCTGCGCATCGATCCGTCCAGCGGACTGATGCTGCAGGGTCCGCTGCAACGCCTGCGCGGCATGGGCGGTGGGCAATGAACCGCACGTGCGAACGGGGCCGGCAGCGCGGCGTGGCCCTGCTGGTGGTGCTGTGGGCATGCACCCTGCTCGCCGTGCTGCTGGGCGGCTACGCCATGCTCGCGCGCACCGAGGGGCTGCAGGCACGCTACGCCTTTGCACAGACCCAGGCGCAGTACGCCGCCGAGGCCGGCATCGCCCGGGCGATCTATGCGCTGCAGGATCCGCAGCCGGCGCAGCGCTGGCTGGCGGATGGCCGCCCGTACACCTTCGCCTTCGGCGCGGCGACCGTGCGGGTGACGGTGATCGACGAGAGCGGCAAGGTGGATCTCAACGCGGCAGCGCCCCCGGTGCTCACCGGGCTGTTCACCGCCGCCGGCATGGAGCCGCGCGCGGCGCAGGCGCTGACCGAGCGCGTGGTGGCCTGGCGCAGTTTCAGGAACACCGTGGGGCCCGATCCGGCCGATGCGGCGTATGCGTCGGCCGGGCTGGACTACACCCCGCGCCATGGTCCGTTCGCCAGCATCGAGGAGCTGCGCATGGTGCTGGGGATGCCCGCGGCGGTGTATCGCACGATCGCGCCGCAGGTGACGCTGTGGTCCGGTCGCGACGCGCCCAATCCGGCCACCGCGCCGCCGCTGGCGCTGGCGGCCATTCCCGGCATGGTTGCGGCGCACATCGCGCAGGCGTTGCAGGCGCGCGCGGCGCTCGATCCGACCACCGCGATGGCGTCCGCTGGCGGGGTGACGCATAGTATTCGTTCGCAGGCGACGCTCGCCGACGGCACCGAGGCCGTCGTGCGCGCAACGATCCGCCTGCGCGGGATCGGGGTCGGCGCGCCACCCTACGCGGTGCTGCGCTGGCAGGAGGGAGACGGGGAATGAGTGCCACATCGCAGTCGCTGCGCCCGCAGCTGGAACGCGCGCGGCGCGCCTGGCGCGCCTCGCCGCTGCCGGCGTTGCTGGCGTGGTGGGGTGGCGAACTGCGCGCGCTGTTGCCGGCGTCGATGCAGCAGGCGCTGGCCGGCGGGGCCGACTGGCACCTGCTTGAACGGCGCGGCGACACCTGGCAGCTGCGCCGGGCGGACGAGTCCGCCACGCTGGCGCAGTGGTCCGACGCCGACGATCCGGTCATGCAGCAGCAGGTCCTGCGCCAGGCGCTGGCCGCGGTCGATCCGCAGGATCTGCGCCTGGCCCTGTGCCTGCCCGCGGCGGCCGGACTGCGCCGCACGCTGGCGCTGCCGCTGGCGGCGCGCGACAACCTGGCGCAGGTGGTGGGCTTCGAGATCGACCGGCAGACGCCGTTTCGCGCCGAGCAGGTGGCGATGGACGTGCGCGAGCTGGACCAGCCGGCCGGAGAGGGGCGCTTTGCCGCCGAGTTGATCGTGCTGCCGCGCGCCACGCTCGATCCGCTGCTGGAACGGCTCGCCGCGCTGCGCATCCGCGTGGATGCGGTGGACCTGCTTACCGCCGACGGCCGTCGCGTGGGCGCCAACCTGCTCGCGCCGGCGCAGCGGCCGCGGCGCAGCGATCCGCGGCGGCGCCTCAACCTTGCGCTCGCCGTCGCCAGCGCGGTGCTGCTGGTGCTGGTGCTGGGGCAATGGCTGCACAACCGCCGGTTCGCGCTGGATGCCATGCAGGCACAGGTCGAGGCCATGCGCGGCGAGGCACAGCAGGTGGCCGCACTGCGCCAGCAACTGCAGGACAACGCCGGCGCGGCCGGCTTCCTCGTGCAGAAAAAGAAAGACACCGTGCCGGTGCTCGCCCTGCTCGAGGAGATGACCCGCCGCCTGCCCGACACCGCCTGGCTGGAGCGCTTCAGCCTCGACGCCAGCGGGCAGATCGGCTTCCAGGGGCAGAGCGTGCAGGCGGCCAGGCTGGTCGATGCGCTGAAGGATTCGCCACTGATCCGCGACGTCGGCTTCCAGGGCTCGATCCAGGCCGACCCGACCACCGGCAAGGAGCGCTTCTACATGGTCGGCAAGGTGCGCACGCCGCCGTCCGCGACCCACGCGCCCGCCGCCACGGCGGCCGGAACCATGCCATGACGCGTCTGGTGCTGAAGCCGCGCGACAGCCGCCTCGCCGCGATCGGCCTGCTGGTGCTGGTGCTGGCGATCGCCTACTTCGCGCTGCTGCACTGGTGGTTCGTGGCGCCGCTGCGTGCGATCGACGCGCAGATGGCCGACCTGCGCGACACCCAGAGCCGCTACGCCGCCGCCATCGCGCAGAAGCCCGAGCTGGAAAAGCGCCTCGCCACGCTGGGCGCCGGTCAGGCCGCCAGCAGCGCGTTCCTGCCCGAGGACGATCCCAATGCCGCCAGCGCCGGCCTGATGCAGCGCGTGGTCGACGTGGCCGCCGCGCATCCGCGCAACGGCGGCTGCGAGGTGACCCAGAAGATGCCGCTGCCCGCACCGCCGGTGGACAGCTCCGAGCCCTACCGCAAGGCTGCGGTGAGCATCAGCCTGCGCTGCGACATCGAGCCGCTCAGCGCCGTGCTGCACGACCTGGAGCAGGGCACGCCGTACCTGTTCGTGGGCGACCTGAGCATCTTCCGCAACCCGGTGATCACCCAGCAGAACGCGCAGGCGCCGCTGGAAGTGCAGTTCACCCTCACCGGCTACGTGCGTCCGTCGCGCAATGCGCCGCCGTCCGCGGTGGCCGCCGGAGCCGCGCCGTGAGGGCCGCCGCACGGCGTCGCCTCACGCCGGCCCTGGTATTGCTGGCTGCGCTGCTCGGCGCCGTCCTCGTCGCGCTGCGGCTGGGCGCGGGGCAGGGCGTGCGCTGGAATCCGCCGCGCGCGGTGGCGCCGCTGCCGCCGCCCGGCCGCGGCGCCGCGCTGCCGCCGCCGCAGCCGCTGGACCGCTACGCGCTGGTCTGGCAAAAGCCGCTGTTCAGTCCGGACCGTCGCCCGTCGGCGCTGGCCGATGGCGGCGGCGCGGTGGGCGATCTGGCGCTCACCGGGGTGATCCTCACCCGCGACGTGCACATCGCGCTGGTGCACGACAAGAGCAACCACCGCGACCTGCAGATCGTCGAGGGCCGGGCCACCCCCGACGGCCGCTGGACGCTGGTGGAAGTGCATCCGCGCGCGGCGGTGTTCGACGCGCCCGACGGCCGCGTCGAGCTGAAGCTGCCGGCCGGCGCGCCGTTCGACAAGACGGCCGTACCGCCGGACAGCGCGCCGGGCGCTGCCGAAATGCGTCAGGGCCTGGTGGAGCCCAATGCAGATAACGCGGGGGATCGCCGCATGGGCATCAGCCCGCGCGCCGGTCGCACGCAGCGCGCGCGTCGGACCCAGGCCGAGCTGCAGGCGGAGCGCATCCGCCAGCTCAATGCCGTTATCCAGAAACGTCGGGCCGAGCAGGCTGACTCGACCCAGCAAGGAGTTCGTTGATGGTCCGCACGCTGAAGTCCCCACTGTTCCGACTCGTCGCCCTCGCCGGTGCCGTCTGGCTGGCGGGTTGCGCCACGCTGCCGCCGCCGCCCGACGACGGCGCGCTGCAGCGCGAGGCGATGGCCGGCACCGAGAAGCCGGCACCCGCACCCCAGCCGTTGAACACTTCCGTCGACACCGCCAGCACCGCGGCGGTGCAGCCGCAGGTGAGCGCGGGCAGCGGCCAGTTCATCCGTCCCACCGCGCTGACCACGCCGCGGCCGGCGGCCAAGGGCGATGGCGCGGTCACCTTCAACTTCGAGAACCAGCCGGTGCAGGCCGTGGTGAAGGCGGTGCTCGGCGACCTGCTCAAGAAGAACTACACCATCGCCCCGGGCGTGCAGGGCAACATCTCCTTCGCCACCGCCGAGCCGGTCGATTCCGGCCAGGCGCTGCCGATCCTGGAGATGCTGCTGTCGTGGACCGGCAACGCGCTGGTCAGCGGCGACGGCGGCTACGTGGTGATGCCGGCCAAGGACGCCGCCGCCGGCAACCTGGTGCCCGGCCTGGGCGCCAGCGCGCCGGCCGGCGGCCTGCAGGCGCGGCTGTTTCCGCTGCACTACATCAGCGCCACCGAGATGCAGAAGCTGATCAAGCCGTTCGCGCGGCCCGACTCGGTGCTGCTGGTGGACCCCGCGCGCAACCTGCTGGTGCTCTCCGGCACGCCGCAGGAGCTGGCCAACTACGCGCGCACCGTGCGCACCTTCGACGTGGACTGGCTGCGCGGCATGTCGGTGGGCGTGTTCTCGCTGGAGCGCGCCAGCGTCACCGACCTGATGCCCAAGCTCGACAGCCTGTTCGGCAAGGACGGCAACACGCCGCTGGCCGGCATGCTGCGCTTCATCCCGATCGAGCGCACCAACGCGCTGGTGGTGATCTCCACCCAGCCGGACTACCTGCGCGAAGTCGGTGACTGGATCGCCCGCATCGACCGCGGCGGCGGCAACGAGCCGCAGCTGTACGTGTACGACGTGCGCAACATCAAGGCGTCCGACCTCGCCCACTACCTGGCGCAGATCTACACCGACAACGCCGGCGGCGGCAGCGGTGGCGAAGTCGGGCCGGGGCTTACCGGTGCCACGCTGGGCAACACCGGCGGTGCCAGCGGCGCGGCGATGGGCAGCACCGCCGGCAGCTTCGGCAATACCGGTGGCGGCTTCAACAGCGGTGCCGGCGGGCGCGATGGCAGCGCCAGCGGCAGCATGGGCGCCAGCGGACTGGGCAACGGCAGCGGCGCGTCCGGCGGTGCCGGGGGCGGCAACGGCGGTGCGCTCATCAACAATGTCGGCGGCACCAGCGGCGGCGGGGATCAGCAGTACAGCTCCGGTGACGGCAGCATCCGCATCAGCTCGGTGGACGCGAACAACCAGCTGCTGGTGCGCGCGCGCCCGTCGCAGTGGAACGAGATCCAGGACGCGATCAGGCGGCTGGACAACGTGCCGCTGCAGGTGCAGATCGAGACGCGCATCCTGGAGGTGAGCCTCACCGGCGAGTTCCAGTTCGGCGTGCAGTGGTACCTGCAGGGTCTGGCCGGCGGCACGCAGAACAGCGACGGCAGCTTCACTCCCGGCAGCCCGAACAATCCCCGCCAGGGCGCCCTCGGCCTGGGCGGCAACACCTACAACCCGGCCAACGACGCGCTGTTCTACTCCTTCGTCAACTCCAACCTGCAGGTGGCCCTGCACGCGATGGAGACCAGCGGCAACACCAAGACACTGTCCGCGCCGTCGATGGTAGTGATGAACAACCAGACCGCGCACATTCAGGTCGGCAACCAGGTGCCGGTGAACCAGACCAGCGTGAATCCCGGCGTCGGCACGGCGGTGTACAACCAGGTCACCTACCTCAACACCGGCGTGATCCTCAACGTGCAGCCGCGCGTGAATCCCGGTGGCCTGGTCTACATGAACATCGGCCAGCAGGTGAGCCAGGTCGATCGCAGTGCCGGTCTGGTCAACGGCAACCCGACCATCTCGCAGCGCGAGCTGGCCACCCAGGTCGCCGTGCAGAGCGGGCAGACCGTGCTGCTCGGCGGCCTGATCCAGCAGGACGAGGGGGATACCAACACGGGCGTGCCTGGCCTCAACCGCATCCCCCTGCTCGGCCGGCTGTTCGGACAGACCAGCCGCAACCACAACCGCACCGAGCTGATCGTGCTGATCACCCCGCGCGTGATCGCCAGCAGCGACGACGCCCGCGACATCACCAACGAGTACCAGCAGAAGTTCGAGTCGCTGGCGCCGCTGCGGGCAAAGGCCAAGCCCTGAACGTTACCGCCGCGCCCGACCGGGTGCGGCGTCACCAGCGCTTACAATTCGGCGGATGACCGCACCGCTGCCCGCCTTCCCGATCACCCCGCTGCTGCCCGAAATCCGCGCCGCGCTTGCCGCGCATCCGCGGCTGGTGCTGGAGGCGCCGCCCGGCGCCGGCAAGACCACCCAGGTACCGCTGGCCTTGCTCGATGCGCCGTGGCTCGCCGGGCAGAAACTCCTGATGCTGGAACCGCGCCGCATCGCCGCGCGCGCCGCCGCGCAGTTCATGGCGCAGCAGCTCGGCGAGCCGGTGGGGCAGACGGTGGGCTACGCGATCCGCTTCGAGTCGCGCACCAGCGCGGCCACGCGCATCGAGGTGGTCACCGAGGGCATCCTCACCCGGCGGATCCAGGACGATCCGGAACTGACCGGCATCGGCGCGATCGTGTTCGACGAATTCCACGAACGGCATCTGGCCGGCGACCTCGGCGCGGCGCTGGCGCTGGACGTGCAGGGCACGCTGCGGCCGGAGCTGCGCCTGCTGGTGATGTCGGCCACGCTGGACGGCGAGCGCATCGCGCAGTGGCTGGATGCGCCGCGCCTCAGCAGCCCCGGGCGCAGTTTTCCGGTGCGTATCGAGTACCCGCCGGCGCGCGCGCAGGAAGGCGTCGAGCACCACGTGGCGCGCATCGCGCGCCAGGCGCTGGCGGAGAACGCAGGCGACGTGCTGGTGTTCCTGCCCGGCCGGCGCGAGATCGCCCGCGCGCAACGGACGCTGGAGCAGCTGCTCCTCTCGCCCTTCGGGAGAGGGGTTGGGGGAGAGGGGAGAGGGGTTGGGGGAGAGGGTACGGGCGAAGCCGGGCAGCTCGCTCCGCCCGGACCCTCTCCCGCCCCGCAAGGGGCACCCTCTTCCGGAGGGAGAGGGCAGCCAGTCGACATCCTGCCGCTGCACGGCGAGCTCACCCTGGCCGAGCAGCAGCTCGCGCTGGCGCCAGCCGAACCGGGCAACCGCCGCGTGGTGCTGGCCACCAACGTGGCCGAATCCAGCGTGACGTTGCCGGGCATCCGCGCGGTGATCGACACCGGCCTGGCGCGCGAGCCGCGCTTCGATCCCAACTCCGGCTTCACCCGGCTGCAGACGGTGAGCATCTCGCAGGCCTCGGCCGACCAGCGCGCCGGCCGCGCCGGCCGCGTGGCCGAGGGCACGGCGTACCGATTGTGGCCGCAGAGCAGGCGGCTGGAACCGTCGCGCACGGCCGAGATCGCCCAGGCCGAGCTGTCCGCGCTGGCGCTGGAGCTGGCCGCCTGGGGCATCACCGCGGCCAGCGCCGCCGACCTGCCGTGGCTGGACCCGCCGCCGGCCGGCGCGCTGGCGCAGGGCCGCGAACTGCTCGCGCTGCTCGGCGCGCTGGACGGCGATGGCCGCATCACCGCGCTGGGCCGGCGCATGCTGCAGCTCGGCGCCAGCCCGCGGCTCGCCGCGGCCGCCTTGCGCGCACCGCCCGAACGGCTGGCGCTGGTCGCCGACCTGCTGGCGCTGATGGACGCGCGCTCGCCGCTGCGCGGCGAGCTGGCGCGCAGCGACGATTTCCGCGCCCGCGTCGGCGCGCTGCACGTGTGGCGCGATCGCCGCGGCGGCGGTCGGGTCGAGGCCGACGTCGGCGCGCTGGCGGCGATCGAACAGGCGGCCAAGGGCTGGCGCCGCCGCCTCGGCGTGCGCACCGCGGCCAGCGGCGTGCCGGACAGCCACGCGGTGGGCGACCTGCTGGCGCACGCGTTTCCCGACCGCATCGCCTTTCGCGATGCCAGCCAGCCGCTGCGCTACACGCTGGCCAACGGCCGCGGCGCACGGCTGCACGAGCAGACCGCATTGCTCGGCGAGCCGTGGCTGGTGGCGCTGGACCTGCGCCACGAGGCGCGCGACAGCCTGATCCTCGCCGCCGCGCCGCTGGATCCGCGCCAGCTCGAGCGCGACTTTCCCGCCGCCTTCGTGCGCGGGCGCGTGCTGCGCTGGAACGACGCGCGCGCCGCGGTGGAGGCGTTCGAGGAGCAGCGCTTCGGCGCCATCGTGCTGGAACGGCGCAGCGTGCCGGTGCAGCCGGCCGACGCGCTGCCGGCGCTGCTCGCCGCCGTGCGCAGCCGCGGGCTGGACGCGCTGCCGTGGAGCGACTCGGCGCGCCGGCTGCGCGCGCGCATCCAGGCCTTGCGCACGTGGATGCCCGAGCTGGGCCTGCCCGACGTCGGCGACGCGCAGCTGCTGGCCACGCTGGAGCGGTGGCTGGCGCCGCATCTGCAAGGCAAGCGCGGGCTCGACGCGCTGACCGGCGAATCGCTGTCGCAGGCGCTCGCCGCCATGCTCGACCACGAGCAGCGCCGCACGCTCGACGCGCAGGCACCCGATCAGCTCACCGTACCCAGCGGCCAGAGCCGTCGGCTCGAGTACGCGCCCGGCGAACCGCCGGTGCTGGCGGTGAAGCTGCAGGAACTGTTCGGCCTCGCCGACACGCCGCGGGTCGGCGGCGGCCGCGTGCCGGTGACCTTGCACCTGCTGTCGCCGGCGGGTCGGCCGATCCAGGTCACGCAGGATCTGAAAGGCTTCTGGGAGCGCACCTACCCGGAAGTGAGGAAGGAGCTCAAGGGCCGCTACCCGCGCCACCCGTGGCCGGCCGATCCGTGGAGCGCCACCCCCACCCATCGGGCCAGGCCGCGGGGAACGTAGTTGCCGCAACTTTTTTAGTTGGACCATTGCGTCTTGTGGCGAGTTCGTTTTGCCCGTCCCCCGGTGCAGGTTCGTACCCCGTTGCTGATTGCGTCCGGCAGCGCATACGCCCGCTCCTTCGGGCCCCCGGCGCGTGCCACGGCTGCGCAACCTCGGATTCTTGGCGTGGTTGCATCGCAAGCTATTACGTGTGATGGTTGCGGCCGAAATGTGCGTGGATCGGTGCGGGGGATGGGTAATGAACGCGCTCGTCCGCCTTTCGATCTGGCGATTCGATCTGGCGATGCTGGTGGAATAACGCGTAGTAGTCGACATCACGCGAATGCCCGCGCAATCGGGAGGCTCAATGCACAGGAGCCGATGCTGGGACTGGAGCGTGATCATGGAATGATTGCGTGGCCAATTGGCCATCGGGGGCACAATGCATCTGCAATATTGGCGCACGCTTGCGGCGGTGGGTTGTGCCGTGGCTCTGGGTGCTGTTTGTTTTCCAGTTTACGCCAAGGTTACGGATTTGCCAGGGCTGACGGTTACTGCACGTGACCCCTGTCCACCGGGAACCGTTGCAGTCTCGCGTGGCAAAGAATTTGTGGGGTGTACAACCTGATTCCGTGACGCGCTCCGAGCATAGCGCGCCGACCACCATCGAGCGCCTGATTCGCGCCGGAGTTGGCGATGTGCACGACACGTTGAGCCGTTGGGTTGCGCAGTGTGCGCAAAAAGTCGTCGTGGCGAGGGGTGCTGATGATCATTTCCCCCGTCGTTCCTGCCCGCCGCGCAGCCGCTCGCCAC
>NZ_JBMSDZ010000015.1:0-88320 GCF_049445995.1 Dyella sp. KRB-257
AACGTCAGAAAACCCGCCGGCAACCATCCCTGGCGCCATGCTCCAACTTGACCGGCCTTCCCGGTGACGCCAAAGGGGACATGTTTAACTGGCACAGGGTGGGGACATTTCTAAATGGCGTTGACAGACGCGGCGCCGCATGATCTCTTTATAAAAATCAAACATTTAGCATGCGCCCGCGTATCGAACCCGGAGAGTGGCAAACGCAGCTATTTGCGCCGGCGCCGCGATCGCTCGGTGCCGGCCCTAGGAGCGTGGGCCGTAGGAGCCATTCGAGCTGTAAAGCTCTTCGCCGCGAACGTTTCTACGGCCCACGCTCCTAGCATGAAACGACCGCTCAGATGTCGAGGTTGGCGACCTTCAGCGCGTTCGCCTCGATGAACTCTCGGCGTGGCTCGACCGCCTCGCCCATCAGCATGGAAAACATCTGATCGGCTGCAAACGCATCTTCGATGCCGACCTGCAGCATGCGCCGGGTCTCCGGATTGACCGTGGTCTCCCACAGCTGCTCGGGGTTCATTTCACCCAAGCCCTTGAAGCGCTGGATCGTGCGACCCTTTTTCGCCTCGTCCAGCAGCCAGCTGCGGACCTCGGCGAAGCTGGTCACGCCCCGCGAAGCATTGCCGCGACGGATCACCGCACCGGACTGGATCAGGCCGCCGAGCTGTCGACTGACGTGGAGGATAGGCCGGAATTCGCCGCCGCTGAAAAACGGCTGGGGCAGCAGCCAGGTGTGGCTCAGACCGTGCTGCTCGCGCACCACTTCGATCGCCACCGGCTGCTCGGCGGCGGCCGGACGCAAAGCCATGCGATAGCGCGGCTTGCCCAGCCCGCTGGCGGCCAAGCGCCGGGTGGCGCCATCCAGCCAGGCCTGCATGGCGGTGGCATCGGCCCACAACGCGGGTTCCATCGGTGCATGCTCGAGCAGGGCCGTGAACACGGCGGCATCGAAGCGATGGCTGAGGCGACCGATCTGGTCGAGCGCCCCCTGGTAGTCACGCAGCAGTTTCTCCAGCGCCTCGCCGGTGATCGGCGGGACGTCCGGCGCACTTGTCAGTTCGGCGTTGTCCACCGCGTTGGAAATCAGGTAGTCGTTGAGGGCCGCATCGTCCTTCAGGTACATCTCCTGCTTGCCCTGCTTGAGCTTGTACAGCGGCGGCAGGCCGATGTAGACGTGGCCGCGCTCGATCAATTCCGGCATCTGCCGGTAGAAAAACGTCAGCAGCAGGGTGCGGATGTGCGACCCGTCCACGTCCGCGTCGGTCATGATGATGATGTGGTGGTAACGCAGCTTGTCCGGGTTGTAATCCTCCTTGCCGATCCCGGTGCCGAGCGCGGTGATCAGCGTGCCCACCTCGGCGGATGACAGCATCTTGTCGAAGCGCGCCTTCTCGACGTTGAGGATCTTGCCCTTCAGCGGCAGTACCGCCTGGGTCTTGCGGTTGCGGCCCTGCTTGGCCGAGCCGCCGGCCGAGTCCCCCTCGACCAGAAACAGTTCGCACAGCGCCGGATCCTTTTCCTGGCAGTCGGCCAGCTTGCCCGGCAGGCCGGCGATGTCCAGTGCGCCCTTGCGGCGGGTCATCTCGCGCGCCTTGCGCGCCGCCTCGCGGGCGCGGGCGGCATCCACCACCTTGGAGGCGATGGCCCTGGATTCGTTGGGATGTTCCAGCAGGAATTCGCCCAGTTTCTCGTTGACCGCCTGCTCCACTGCGGTCTTCACCTCGGAGGACACCAGCTTGTCCTTGGTCTGCGAGGAGAACTTCGGATCCGGCACCTTGACCGACAGTACTGCGATCAGGCCCTCGCGCATGTCGTCGCCGGACAGCGCCACCTTGGCGTTCCTGGCCAGGCCTTCCTTCTCGATGTAGTTCTGCAGCGAGCGGGTCAACGCGGCGCGGAAGCCGGTGAGATGGGTGCCACCGTCGCGCTGCGGGATGTTGTTGGTGAAGCAGAACATGGTTTCCTGGTAGGAGTCCGTCCACTGCATCGCCAGCTCGACCACGATACCGTCGGTCTCCGACTCGGACTTCAGGTTGATCACGTTCGGGTGCAGCGGCGTCTTCAACTGGGCCAGGTGCCGGACGAACGAGGCGATACCTCCCTCGTAGGCGAAGCGATCCTGGCGACCCTCGCCACGCTCGTCCTTCAGGTCGATGGTGACGCCCGAATTGAGGAAGGCCAGTTCGCGCAGGCGCTTGGCCAGGATGTCGTAATGGAACTCGATGTGGGTAAAGGTTCCGGGGCTCGGGACGAAGCGCACCCGGGTGCCGCGCCGGGTGGTGTCGCCGACCACCTTGATCGGGTACACCGGCTCGCCTCCGGCGTATTCCTGCAGGTGCTCCTTGCCGTCGCGCCAGATCGTGAGCCAGAGATGGGAGCTGAGCGCGTTGACCACCGACACGCCCACGCCATGCAGGCCGCCGGAGACCTTGTATGAGTTGGCGTCGAACTTGCCGCCGGCATGCAGCACGGTCATCACCACTTCGGCGGTGGAGCGTCCCTCCTCCGGATGCGTGTCGACCGGGATACCGCGACCGTTGTCGCTGATGCTGACCGAGCCATCGTCGTGGATGGTTACCTCGACGTGGTCGCAATAGCCCGCGAGCGCTTCGTCGATCGAGTTGTCCACGACTTCGAACACCATGTGGTGCAGGCCGGTACCGTCATCGGTGTCGCCGATGTACATGCCTGGGCGCTTGCGCACCGCTTCGAGGCCCTTGAGTACCTTGATGTTGCTCGAATCGTAGGTCGTATTCATGCGGTGACTGATCTCCGGCGCCGGAAACCCATCCGGCAGGGCGCCATGAAGGGCCGGAGAGGGTTGAACCGATCGATTATAGCAGGGGGCTTACCCTGCCCTGTTCCACGTGGAACAGCCGGGCCTCGGAGCGCAGGCTCGCCGGGCAATCGGTGCCACTGACCAGAATCTGCGCTTCGGCGTCACCCAGCTGGGCAACCAGTGCGGACTGATGCGCGGTGTCCAGCTCCGAGGCCAGATCGTCGATGCAGACCACCGGCCATTCGCCAGCGTGCTTCGCAAACAGTGCGGCCTGGGCCAGGAGGCAGGCGACCGCGGTCAGCTTTTCCTGGCCGCGGGAAAGGTGCTCGCGCAGCGGAGCGTGTTCATAGTTCACCATCCAGTCGGCCCGGTGGGCGCCTTGCGTGGTATGCCCGCGCCCCAGGTCGCGGGCGCGCTGGGCCACCAGCGCCTCCCCCAGCGTCAATCCCTCGCCCCAGCCCCGGCGGAATCGGAGCGTGACGTTGCCGAGCTCGGGAATCAGCTGGCCCACGTACTGCGCGACCAGCATCAGCCATTGGGCCAGATACTGTTCGCGCCAGGCCGTGATCACCCCGGCCGTGTCATCCATCTCCTGTTCCCACGGGAGGTAGAGGCTATTGGCGAGCTCCCCGGAGCGCAGCAGGCTGTTGCGCTGCCTGAGCGCCCGCTGATAGCGACGCCACAAGGCCAGGAAATCCTGTTCCACGTGGAACACTCCCCAATCGAGGAAGCGCCGCCGCTCTTCGGCACCCGCGGCAATCAGCGCATGCGATCCCGGATCGAAGCTCACCACGGCGCATTCGCTGACGAGCTCGGAGAGACGAACGCCCTGCCCGTCCAAGCGTCCCTGCCAGCGCGAGCCTTCCCGCCCCAGACCCAGTCGCCGCCGGGTCGATCCGTGGCGGATCAGCTCGGCATAAATGCTGAGCGTGTCGGCCCCGCGCTGAAGCAGGGCATCGCGCGCGCCCGAACGAAACGACCGTCCGTGCGACAGCAGGAACACCGCTTCGAGCAGACTGGTCTTGCCCGCACCGTTGGCACCGACGAATACGTTGATGCCCGGAGCGGGTTCCAGCGTCACGTCGTCCAGGCATCGCAGCGCCTGGATCCGCAGCTTGTCGACTCTCACGGACGCGCCCGCAAAGAAGAACGCCGGAGCGTCAGCAGACGGCTCCGGCGTTGAGTGATTCCGTGGACGGCGACGGAAACGTTCATCCGCCCCGGCGTCAAAGGCGCAGCGGCATGATCACGTGCCGGGACTGCTCGTTGTCGTCTTCCTGCACCAGGCAGCTGGACTGGGCATCGCGCAGGTTGAGCCGCGCGCGATCACCCCGCAACGCCGCCAGCGCGTCAAGCAGATAGCCGACGTTGAATCCGACGGCCAGATCGGACACGGCGGTGTCGGCCTCGAGTTCTTCCACCGCCTCTTCCTGCTCGGGGTTGTGCGCCACGATGCGCAGCTTGCCGGGCGACAGCTCCAGCTTCACCCCACGGTATTTCTCGTTGGACAGAATCGCGGCGCGCTGCAAGGCGCCGCGCAGCACCTCGCGATCCAGCGTGGCGCATTTGTCCGCACCGAGCGGAATCACCGCCTCGTACTCCGGAAACCGGCCATCGATCAGTTTCGAGGTGAACACCACGTCGCCACGCCGCACGCGCAGATGGTTCCTGCCGAACTCCAGATCCACGGTGCCCTCGCCGGGTTCGAACAGACCGATCAGTTCGTTGACTCCCTTGCGGGGAATGATGATCTGGCGGCGGCTGGCGACCGAGCTCTCGAGCCGGGTTTCCTTCAAGGCCAGCCGATGGCCGTCAGTAGCCACGCAACGCAGGGTGTGTTCCTGCAGGTCCAGCAGCATGCCGTTGAGGTAATAGCGCACGTCCTGGTTGGCCATGGCGAACGCCGTGCGTTCCATCAGGTCGCGCAGCACTTCCTCCGGGAGGCTGACCTTTTCGAGCAGCTCGATCTCGTCGATAGTCGGAAACTCGGACGCCGGCAGCGTCGCCAGCGTGAAACGGCTGCGGCCAGCGTGTAGCGCGACGCGGTCACCGTTGAGTTTCAGCTCGATCCGGGCGCCGTCGGGCAGGGCCCGCACGATATCGACCAGCTTGCGGGCGGGAATCGTGACCTCACCATCGACCGGTGTGTCGGCGGTCGCGCTGGCGACCATTTCCACCTCAAGATCGGTGCCGGTCATCGACACGCGGCCAGCGGCGACCCGGATCAGCAGGTTCGCCAGCACGGGCAGGGTCTGGCGGCGCTCGACGACGCCCACGACCTGCTGCAACGGCTTGAGCAGGGCTTCTCGTTGGATGCTGAATTGCATGAATGGGCGTCCCCTACACTGCTTCTCTGGTTTTTAAAAGAAGGTTAGTGGCTGTTGTAGAGGCGGTGCATAAGCCTCTCAACCGCCAATAAACCTTTCGTGTCAATAACTTACGCCTTGCCGTGGCTGTGGCTGACGTGGCTGCCGGGCTGTGTGCCAATTGTGGATAAATTTCGAGGCCAAAGCATCCCCCAGTTATCCACAACTTCCAACTGCCCTTATCAAGGGCTTGTGGTCGCCGCACCGCGGTCACTCAACCGGTAAGGGTGCGGATCAGCTGTTCCCAGTCCTGGCGCATGCGCGCATCGGTCTCGCTGAGTTTCTTGATGGTGCGGCAAGCGTGCAGCACCGTGGTGTGGTCGCGTCCGCCGAAGGCCTCGCCGATCTCCGGCAGGCTGTGCTCGGTCAGCTCCTTGGACAGGGCCATCGCCATCTGCCGTGGCCGGGCCAGCGAACGCACGCGCCGCTTGGACAACAGGTCCTGCAGGCGCACGTTGAAGTACTCGCCGACGATCTTCTGGATGTTCGCAATCGTCACTGCCTGGGCGTGGGTGGCCAGCAGGTCGCGCAGCGTTTCCTCGGCGAAGTCGATGGTGATCGGCCGGCGGAAGAAGTTCGCCTTGGCCGCCAGCGTGTTGAGCGCGCCTTCGAGATCGCGCACGTTGGAGCGGATGCGCTTGGCCAGCAGCATCGCCACGCTCTCGCTCACGTCCACGCCCTTGTCGTGCGCCTTGGACAGCAGGATCGCCGCGCGGGTCTCGAAATCCGGCGGCTCGATCGCCACCGACAGCCCCCAGCCCAGGCGCGATTTCAGCCGCGGTTCGAGCTTGTCCACTTCCTTCGGATAGCGGTCGCAGGTGAGGATGATCTGCTGCTTGGACTCGAACAGCGCGTTGAAGGTGTGGAAGAACTCCTCCTGCGTGGTGTCCTTGCCGGCAAAGAACTGGATGTCGTCGATCAGCAGCGCGTCGACCGAGCGGAAACGCTGCTTGAACTGGTCCATGCTCTTGGCGCGCAGCGCCTCGATCATCGAGCCGACGAACTGTTCCGAGCGCAGGTACAGCACCTTGAAGTCCGGATTGCGCTCGCGCATCAGGTTGCCGGCGGCGTGCATCAGGTGGGTCTTGCCCAGCCCGGTGCCGCCGTAGAGCAGCAGCGGGTTGTAGGCGCGCCCGGGGTTGGTCGCCACCTGCATCGCGGCCGCCTTGCCCAGCTGGTTGGACTTGCCCTCGACGAAGGTTTCGAAGGTGTAGTGCGGATCCAGGTTGTGGTTGAAGCTCGCGGTCGCCGGGGCAGGCGCGTGGCCCGGAGCTGCCGGTCGGGCGGCCCCGGGCGCGCTGGCCGGCCGGTTCGGAGCCGCGCGCGGCGTGTTCGAGCCCACTTCCAGCCGCACGGCAAGCGCATGCCCGGTGAGCTGCAGCAGGATTTTTTCGATCAGCGGCAGATAGCGCTCGCGAACCGTGTCCAGCGTGTAGGGATTGGGGGCGAACAGCTGCAGCCCGGTGTTCTCGTCACGGGCCTGCAGGGGCATCAGCCAGGTGTGCAGTTCCTCGGCGCCGAGCTCGCCGTCCAGACGCTCCAGACAGCGCCGCCAAAGATCACTCATGAATGCTTTTCAACCACGGCTGGGGGCGCTTGCGCGCGGGGTGGGCCGGCAAGTCTAGCAGTACCGTCCACCGGCTACGGCATAATTATCCACACCCCTGTCCACAGGGCGAGCGCGGCTCGCGGACGCGCCAATTGACAGCGGACGGCCTTGTTCCGCATACTTTTCAACCTTTTTCTCAACTTACCCAGGAGGAAGCCATGAAGCGGACCTTCCAGCCCAGCAAGCTCAAGCGCGCCCGCACCCACGGCTTTCGTGCCCGCATGGCCACGGCCGACGGGCGCAAGATCCTCAACGCGCGTCGCGCCAAGGGCCGCAAGCGCCTGATCCCGTAAGCGGCGCGCAGACCATGCGTGCCGCCGGCTTGCCGCGCGAGGCGCGGCTGTGCCGCGCCGGTGACTTCGCCGCCTTGCGTCAAGCCAGCGGCCGCTTCGGCGGCCGCTGTTTTTCTGTGCGTTTTCGCCAGAACGGGCTGGGTCATGCCCGCCTGGGCCTGGCCATCTCCAAGCGCGTGTCCAAGCGCGCGGTCGAGCGCAATCGCATCAAGCGACTGGCCCGCGAGTCGTTCCGACGCGTTCGCCACGATCTGCCCGCCGTCGATCTGGTGCTGATGGCGCGCGAACAGGCTGCCGGTCTGCCCGGCGCGGAGCTGCTGGCCGAGCTCGATGCGCTGTGGCGCAAGTTTGCGCCGTTGAAGCGCGATCCTTCCGCCGGCACAATCGTGCGTTGATCTTTTTCTCCCCCGTCCTTTCGCTGCGCGTTGCGCGGTGACCACCGGATCCGCCCCGCGATGAATCAAACGCGCACCTTCCTCCTTTTCGCCCTGGTCGCCGTGGCCTACCTGCTGTGGAACGCCTGGGAGAAAGATTATGGTCCGCAGCCGACGGTGCCCACCGCCGCGGCCGTTGCCGACGCCCCATCCGCAGCCGCATCCGCGGCCGCGGATGCCAGCGTACCGGGCGCCAGTGCGCCGGCGCCGGCCATGCCGTCGAGTGTCGCCGCCGACCAGCCCGGCCAGCTGATCACCGTGACCACCGACGTGCTGCGCCTGACCATCGACACGCGCGGCGGCAGCCTGGTGCGCTCGGAGCTGCTGAACTACCCGGTGACGCCGCGCACGAAGAAGAACCCGCATCCCGCGCCGATCCGCCTGCTCGACGACCGCGCCACGCACTTCTTCGCCGCACAGGACGGCCTGATCAGCGCCACCGCCGCCGCGCCCGACCACCGCGCGCTGTTCCAGGCCGGCGCCACCAGCTACACGCTCGCCAAGGGCCAGGACGCGCTGAACATCGACCTTGCCTGGACCGATCCGTCCGGCGTACGCGTGATCAAGCGCTATACCTTGCATCGCGGCAGCTACGTGATCGACCTCACGCAGCAGATCGACAACGGCAGCGCCAAGGCGTGGACCGGCAACGCCTACCGCCAGCTGCAGCGCGTGGTGCCGCCGCCGCCGGTGCACAGCAATTTCCTGGAGAAGTTCTCCGACCAGTCGCGCTACAGCTTTTTCGGCGTGGCCTGGTACAGCCCGGAAAAGAAGTTCGACAAGCTGCCCTTCGACAAATTCGAGAAGGAGCCGCTGAACCGCACCATCGCCGGCGGCTGGATCGCGATGGAGCAGCACTATTTCGTTACCGCATGGCTGCCGCCGGCCAAGGAGACCGACACCTTCACCACGGCCGTAATCAAGGATCAGGACGGCCCGCGCTACCTGATCCGCGACATGGGTCCGGGCATCACCATTGCGCCCGGCCAGCAGGGCAGCAGCACGGCGCGTCTGTACGTGGGTCCGAAGCTGCGCGAAAAGCTCGCCGCCATCGCACCGGGGCTGGAGCTCACGCTCGACTACGGCATGTTCTCGATCGTCGCCAGCCCGCTGCACTGGATCCTCAACCAGCTGCACAAGTTCTCGGGCAACTGGGGCTTTGCGATCATCCTGCTGGTGCTGCTGATCAACGTGGCGATCTACAAGCTCAGCGAGGCGCAGTACGTCTCCGCCGCGCGCATGCGCAAGCTCAAGCCGCGGATGGACGCGCTCAAGGAGCGCTACGGCGACGACAAGCAGAAGATGCAGCAGGCGATGATGGAGCTGTACAAGAAGGAGAAGATCAACCCGGTCGCCGGCTGTCTGCCGGTGCTGATCACGATCCCGATCTTCTTCGCCCTGTACACCGTGCTGCGCGAGAGCGTCGAGCTGCGCCAGGCGCCGTTCATCGGCTGGATCCACGATCTGTCGGCCGCCGATCCGTACTTCGTGCTGCCAGCGCTCTACGTGCTGGTGATGCTGGCCACGCAGTGGATGATGCCGCAGCAGCCGGGCATGGATCCGACCCAGGCGAAGATGATGAAGTTCATGCCGCTGATGTTCGCGGTGATGTTCGCCTTCTTCCCGGCCGGCCTGGTGGTGTACTACATCGTCAACGGCCTGTGCCGGCTGGCCCAGCAGTGGTGGGTGACCCGCCGCATCGACCGCGCCGAGGCCGCCAAGGGCCAGGCGATCGCCAAGAGCTGATCGCGCTAACGCCCGCCGCGATCCGCGGCGGGCTGCCGGGAGTCACGCTGCGTGAGTGATGCCGCGACCGTCGACACCATCGCCGCCATCGCCACGGCCCCGGGTGCTGCTGGCGTGGGCGTGGTGCGTATCTCGGGTCCGGCCGTGCCGGACATCGCCAGCGTCCTGCTCGGCCGCATGCCGTTGCCGCGTCATGCCCACTTCCTCGCCCTGCGCGATCGCGCCGGCGAACTGATCGATCGCGGCCTGCTGCTGCATTTCCCCGCCCCGGCGTCCTACACCGGCGAGCACGTGCTCGAACTGCAGGGTCACGGCAGCGCGGTGCTGCTCGATGCGCTGCTGAAGCGCGTGTGCGAACTGGGCGCGCGGCCGGCGCGGCCGGGCGAGTTCACCGAACGCGCCTTTCTCAACGGCAAGCTGGACCTGGCCCAGGCCGAGGCGGTCGCCGATCTCATCGCGGCCCGCTCGCAGGCGGCGGCGCGGGCCGCGCTGCAGTCGATGGAAGGCGTGTTTTCCCGCCGCGTGCAGCATCTGCTCGATGCACTCATCGCGCTGCGCGTGCACATCGAGGCGGCGATCGATTTTCCCGAGGAGGAGATCGACTTCCTCGCCGACCCCGCCATCGCCCGGCAGCTGCACGCACTGCGCGACGAGCATGTCCAATTGCTGCGCGAGGCCGAGCGCGGCGTGCGCCTGGGCGACGGCCTGCGCGTGGCGATCATCGGCCGCCCGAACGTGGGCAAGTCCAGCCTGCTCAACGCGCTGGCCGGACGCGATCGCGCCATCGTCACGCCGATCGCCGGCACCACCCGCGACGTGCTGCGCGAGAGCGTGCAGCTCGACGGCGTCACACTGGAGCTGGCCGACACCGCGGGCCTGCGCGAGACCGACGACGAAGTCGAGCGCGAAGGTGTGCGCCGCGCCCAGCAGGAGCTGGCGCAGGCCGACGTGGCGTTGCTGGTCACCGAGCAGGCGCACCGGCTGGAAGACCAGGCCCTGCTGTCGTCGCTGCCCCCCGCGGTGACCCGTCTCGTGGTGATCAACAAGATCGACCGCGACGGTCGCCCGAGCGTCGATCCTGCGCAGGCCGACGCCGCGCTGTGGCTCTCCGCCCGCAGCGGCGAAGGCCTCGACACCTTGCGCACGCGATTGCGCGTGCTGGCCGCAGCGGGCAGTGGCGAAGGCGCCTTCAGCGCGCGCCGCCGGCACGTGCTGGCGCTGCGGCGGGTCGGCGAGCATCTGGATCAGGCCGCGGCCGTGCTGGCCGCCACCCGTGCCGGCGAACTGGCCGCCGAGGAGCTGCGCCAGGCCCAGCACGCGCTGGGCGAGATCACCGGCAGCTACACCAGCGACGACCTGCTCGGCGCGATCTTCGGTTCGTTCTGCATCGGCAAGTAGCGTCTGCCGCGATGCCTTCTCGTCAAGATTGTCGCTGAGCCGGAGTTGGCGTTGTCGCCGACGGTGCGCAGCAACCCGGAGCGCTTCGTCGAATCCGATATCGTGGACAAGGTCAGTTGGAAACGGCGTGGTTCGCGCAACGACAGCTGCGAAATTCGCCAGTGGCCTGCCGCGGCTTTGGCCGTCCACTATGGTATGCGGGCGGTGCAAGGCCGGCTGGCGGGCTTCGAAGCACAGATCTGAAGCACAGATCAAGAAGATTGCCGCGTGACCTCCTCCAAGGCTCCGGCAAGCCATCAACCCGCGCGCTTCGACGGCGATGGGCCATCGAACGCTGGCCCTGGTCACTGCTTGCGCATACGAGGAAGAGAAACGCGGCCGACACCCGCGGCCGATCAAAGGCTCCGTTGTAATGATCGGCAAAGGAGCGCGGCTAAGCCTGACGGGCTGTCAGAAAAGCGCCCAATTCGTGGGATGTGGGCATGCCGCCCTGCGCGCCGAGCCGGGTGACCGACAGCGCGGCGGCGGCGCAGGCCTTGCGCACGGCCTGCTCCAAGCCCTCGTGCAGATAGACCGCCAGCGCGCCGTTGAAGGTGTCGCCCGCCCCGGTGGTGTCGACCACGCTGACCGGGAAACCGGGCTGGTGCTGCGCCTGGCCGTGCACGCGGTACCACGCGCCCTCGCCGCCGCGGGTCAGCACCACCGGACACGGCGCGCGTTCCATCAGCGCGCGGAAGTCATCGTCCGCGTCGCCGTCCAGCACGGTGGCCAGTTCGTGCTGGTTCGGCGTGAGGTAGCTGGCCAGCGCGAGCCATTCGCGCGGCAGCGGCTGTGCCGGCGCGGGGTTGAGGATCACCGGCACGTCCAGGCGATGGCCCAGACGCACCGTGGCCTCCACCGACTCCCGCGGAATCTCCATCTGCACCAGCACCGCGTCGGCGCGCGCGATGCACGCGCGCGCCGCCTCCACCCGCGCCGGCGTCACGCGCGCGTTGGCGGCGGGCACTACGATGATCCGGTTGTCGCCCTCGGCCACGGTGATCGAGGCGGTGCCGCTGCCGCTGTCGTCGAGCGTCGCCACGTGGGCGAGGTCGATGCCTTCGTGCGCCAGTCCGCGCAGCAACCCGGCGCCGAACGCGTCGTTGCCGACCGCGCCGACCAGCGCCACCTCGGCGCCCAGCCGAGCCGCCGCCACGGACTGGTTGGCGCCCTTGCCGCCGGGCACGGTGAGAAAGCGTTCGCCAAGCAGGGTCTCGCCGGCACCCGGAAAACGCGGTGCCACGGTGACCAGATCCATGTTGATGCTGCCAACGACGACGATGCGGACCATGCCGTCTCCCGGAGAGTGCGTGGGCTGAGGAGCATACGCGATGCGCCTTCGCGCCCGCCGGGGCGGGCGCGGCGAGTTGTGGCCGCGCCGCTTGAAAGTACCCACCACCACCCGGATCTCGGGGAGATGTCCCCCGCCGCGGAAAACACCATGATCGAGCTCCATTACTGGCCCACCCCCAACGGCCACAAGATCACCCTGCTGCTGGAGGAAACCGGCCTGCCGTACACCATCCGGCCGGTGAACATCGGTCGCGGCGAGCAATTTGCAGCGGAGTTCCTGCGCATCTCGCCGAACAACCGCATGCCGGCCATCGTCGACACCGCCCCGGCCGACGGCGGCGCGCCGCTGAGCGTGTTCGAATCCGGCGCCATCCTCGAATACCTGGCGGACAAGACCGGCCGGTTCCTGCCCGCCGCCGGCCGCGCCCGCTACGAGGTGCTGCAGTGGCTGTACTGGCAGGTCGGCGGGCTCGGCCCGATGCTGGGCCAGAACCATCACTTCAACCGCTACGCGCCGGAAAAGATTCCCTACGCGATCGACCGCTACGTCAACGAGACGCGCCGCCTGTACGGGGTGCTGGACCGCCGGCTGGCCGATCGCGATTTTCTTGCCGGCGCCGAGTACAGCATCGCCGACATGGCCGCCTATCCGTGGATCGTGCCGCACGAGGCGCAGGGCATGAGGCTGGCCGATTTCGCGCATCTGGCCGCGTGGTTCGAACGCATCGGCGCCCGCGCGGCCACCCGCCGTGCCTACGCCCTGGCCGACACCATCGAGGACAAGCTCGACCTGGCCACCGATGAAGAAGCGCGCCGTCACATGTTCGGCCCGGGCGTGGCAAACCGGTAGCTCGCGTCGCGGGCGGGTCGTCCAGCAAAAAGCCCACCGTGTTCCACGGTGGGCTTTGTCCCGGTCAGCGGCGAAGCGGAACCTGCTACTGCGCGCGTCCCACGCCCGAGTCGCCCTGCTCCAGCGGCGGCGGGGTGCCGGCCACGGCGAGCAGCGATTGCGCGTAGCCGTCCTCAAGGCTGATGGTGGACACCTCGTCCCACGAGAAGAACGACGCCTCGCGCAGCCATTCGGCGTCAGGCGTGATCTCCTGCATGCTGAAGCCGTCCTCCTCCACCGCGAGCAGGCGTCCGACGTAGCAGACCTCGGCCTCTTCCTCGCTGTCCACGTGCACGCCGAGCACCGGCGCGATCTGGCCGGCCGCCTGCACCACTTCGCGGATGCCGTCCAGCGGGAAGCCGCGCGGCACGCGCGGCAGGATGCCCTTGAGCGCCAACGCCTTTTCCATGAATCCGTGGTGGGTGTCGGGCGCTTCCAGCTCGGTGATGTCACGGTGGCGCATGACGTACATGCCGTCGTAGGTGATGGCGTCGCCCACCACCCAGAGCAGGAAGAACTCCCGCCCGACACCGCCCACGTAGCCGCAGAAGCTGCCGTGCTCCAGCTCGCCGCGCCACAGCCGGATCAGCTGGTGCTTCTGCTGCGCCTCGCGCAACTGGGCACGCTGGCCGGTGATTTTCAGTTCGATGACCTTGCCCATGGCGCGCACTTTACCAGACGGGGTCGGTCCGCTTGTTTAGAGGATGTAGCGGCTCAGATCCTGGTCCTGCACCAGTTCGCCCAGCGTTTTTTCTACAAATTCGCCGTCGATCAGGTATTTTTCGCCGCTTTTGTCTGCGGCATCGTACGAGATGTCTTCCAGCAGGCGTTCCATCACGGTGTGCAGGCGGCGCGCGCCGATGTTCTCGGTGCGTTCGTTCACCTGGAACGCCACCTCGGCCAGCCGGTCGATGCCCGTCTCGGTGAACTCGATGGTCACGCCCTCGGTGGCGAGCAGGGCGACGTACTGCTTGGTCAGCGCGTTGTTCGGCTCGCGCAGGATGCGCTTGAAGTCGTCCACCGACAGCGCCGACAGCTCGACGCGGATCGGCAATCGGCCCTGCAGCTCGGGAATCAGGTCCGACGGCCGCGCCAGCGAGAACGCGCCGGAGGCGATGAACAGCATGTGGTCGGTCTTGATCGGTCCGTACTTGGTGGACACGGTGGAGCCTTCCACCAACGGCAGCAGGTCGCGCTGCACGCCCTCGCGGCTGACCCCGGCGTGGCCGTGGTCGGAGCGCTGGGCCACCTTGTCGATCTCGTCGATGAAGACGATGCCGTGCTGCTCGGCGGCGAACACCGCCTGGCTGCGCACCTCCTCCTCGTTGAGCAGCTTGCCGGCCTCCTCGTCGATCAGCAGCGGCCGCGCCGCCTTGATCGGCAGCTTGCGCGTCTGCGTCTTGCCGCCGCCGAGGTTCTGGAACATCTGGCGCAGCTGGGCGCCCATCTCCTCCATGCCGGGCGGCGACATGATCTCCACGCCGACGTTCATCGCCGTTTCCAGCTCGATCTCGCGTTCGTCCAGCGCGCCCTCGCGCAGCTGCTTGCGCAGCTTCTGGCGGGTGTCGCCGTCGCTCGCCGGCGCCGGATCGTGGCTCCAGTCCGCCGGCGCCTGCCGGCGCGGCAGCAGGGCGTCGAGGATGCGGTCCTCGGCGCGATCCTCGGCCTGCGAGCGCACGCGCCTGACCGCCTGCTCGCGGGTCAGCTTGTAGGCCACGTCGGCCAGGTCGCGGATGATCGACTCGACGTCCTTGCCGACGTAGCCCACCTCGGTGAACTTGGTCGCCTCCACCTTCACGAACGGCGCGCTGGCGAGCGTGGCCAGGCGGCGCGCGATCTCGGTCTTGCCCACGCCGGTGGGGCCGATCATCAGGATGTTCTTCGGCGTCACCTCGTTGCGCAGCGCCGGCTCCAGCTGCATGCGGCGCCAGCGGCTGCGCAGCGCCACCGCCACGGCGCGCTTGGCGTCCTGCTGGCCGATGATGTAGCGGTCGAGTTCGTTGACGATTTCGCGGGGGGTCAGTTCGCTCATGGCTGCGCCGGGATTCGGGATCGGGGATTCGGGATTCGGAAAAACGGGTGTGTCGCGAGGCTGCGGGACGGGGCTCTCACGAATCCCGCATCCCGTCTCCCGAATCCCGTCCATCGAGCTCTTCGATGGACACGTTGTGATTGGTGTAGATGCAGATGTCGCCGGCGATCTTCAGCGCCTGCTCGACGATGCTGCGCGCATCGAGGTCGGAGTTTTCCAGCAGCGCCATCGCGGCGGACTGCGCATACGGGCCGCCGGAACCGATCGCGATCAGGCCGTGCTCGGGTTCGAGCACGTCGCCGTTGCCGGAGATCAGCAGCGAGGCGTCCTTGTCGGCCACCGCGAGCATCGCCTCGAGCTTTCCGTAGCGGCGGTCGGTGCGCCAGTCCTTGGCCATCTCCACCGCGGCGCGAGTGAGGTTGCCGCCGTGCTTGTCCAGCTTCTGCTCGAACAGCTCGAACAGGGTGAACGCATCGGCGGTGGCGCCGGCGAAGCCGGCCAGCACCTCGCCCTTGCCGAGGCGGCGGATCTTGCGTGCATTGGCCTTCATCACCGTGTTGCCCAGGGTGACCTGGCCGTCGCCGCCGATCACGACCTTGCCGTGGCGGCGCACCGAGACGATGGTGGTGGCGTGGAACGATTCCATGGGAATTCCGCTCAGGGACACAAACCGCCTGAGTGGGGTTGCACGGCAGCGATTGCAAGCGCGACGGGCGCCGGGGACGCCCTCAGCGCAGCGTGGCGGCGGCCGTGGGCAGCGTGTCGAGGAAGGCGATCGCCGCCGCGGCCGCGGCGGTCGGCACGGCGTTGTCGTCCACCGCCACGGCGGCATCGTGCGGGCCGTACGGACGGTAGCGCGCGAGGTTGGGGCGGGTGAACAGGCCCAGCGTGGGCGTGCCGGCAGCACAGGCCAGATGCATCACGCCGCAGTCGGCGCTGATGTAGGCGTCGCATGCGGCGATCAGTGCGGCCATGCGGCGTATGTCGCTGGAATAGAATGCGGGGAAGCGGCCGTCCAACTGCGATTTTCCATCCGCCGCCACCATCTCGATCACCCGCAGGGCCGGGTCGTGCGCGGCCAGCATGTCGATGAATTCCTGCCACCAGCGGCCGGGCAGCCGCTTGCTGCCGGTGGCATTGGGAAAGACCGCCACCACCGGGCCGCGTCGCGTCGCGTCGGCCGGCGTGCCGAGCAGGTCGGCCAGCGTCTCCCGACCATGGCGGCACTCGTCTGCGCCAAGCCGGATACGCAGCCGCGGCGGCGCCATCGTGGCCGCGTCAGGCGTCGCCAGCGCGATGTGCAGCGCATGCACCGCGTCCAGCGCGAAGTGTCCGCACGTCTTCGCCCAGGCTTCGCGCCAGGCGGGGTCGGCATCATCCAGTTCGCGTGCGTCCGAGGGCGGCGCGAGCCATTGCCGGGCACCACTCCACCGTGCCAGCCAGCGTCCGGAGCGCGAGCCGCGCGCGCAGTCGATCGCCAGGTCGTAGCGGTTGCGCCGCAAATGGCGCAGCAGGCGCAACAGGCGCAGCGGATGGTGGCCGGGTCGCCGGGTGAGCTGGTGGATGCGGCGCACCTGGCGGAAACCGGCGAACACCTCACCGGCCGCCTCGCAGCCGGTCACCACGTCCACTTCGGCGCCCGGGAAATGGCGTTCCAGTTCACACAGCAGGGGCGTGATCAGCAGGGTGTTGCCCAGCCGGTGGTTCGGGCGCAGCACCAGGATGCGATGCACGCCGCGTGCCGACAGCCCGTTTGCGGTAACCCGCCGCGGCGCAGCCGGCCGGAGGCGCGATGGCGTGACGACCAGAGGCGCGGTCGTGCCTGGCGGAAGGGTTGAGGTAGACATGGGGCTGCGGTACCGATAAAAGGCGCGAGCGAGTCTCGCACCAGGAGGCTTTCATGCTGCTTACCGCGCGCGCCGCCCGACCACCCTACTTGCGTCGTGCGCGTGGATGCGTCGCGTCGTACACCTTGGCCAGGTGCTGGAAATCCAGGTGCGTGTAGATCTGCGTGGTGGCGATGTCGGCGTGACCGAGCAGCTCCTGCACGGCGCGCAGGTCGCCGGAGGACTCCAGCAGGTGGCTGGCGAAGGTGTGTCGCAACAGGTGCGGATGGATGCGCTTGGCGCTGCCGTGCGCCAGCGCGAGCGTCTTCAGCCGTGCCTGCACGGTGCGCGGGCTGATCGGCGCACCGCCGCGGCCGCGGAACACCGGGCTGGCCGGTGCCATGCCTTCGGCCACGCCCAGCGCGCGCAGCGCGCTCACCGCATGGCGGCCCACCGGCACGATGCGCGTCTTGCCGCCCTTGCCCAGCACGCGTACTTCGCCGCCGTCCAGATCCAGATCCTGCCAGCGCAGCCCGGTCAGTTCGGACAGGCGCAGCCCGGAGGAATAGAACAGCTCCAGCATGGCCCGATCGCGCAGCGCCAGCGCGCCCTCGCCGCCGCCTTCGATGAAGCTGGCCGCCTCGTCGACGTCCAGTACCTGCGGCAGCTTGCGATGCACCTTCGGCCCGCGTACGCCGAGCGCCGGATCGTGGTCGAGCCGGCCGTCGCGACTGAGATGGCGGAACAGGCTGCGGCACGACGACAGCAGCCGCTGCAGGCTCTTCGGCGAGAGCCCGGCGCGGTGTTCGGCGGCGATGAAACGGCGCATCGCGTGCGTATCCAGCGCGGCGAAACTCGAGATGCCCTGTGCCGCCATGAAGCGCAGCAGCTTGGCCAGGTCGCGCCGGTAGCCGGCCAGCGTGTGCGGCGAGGCCTGCCGCTCGCTGCCCAGTCGCGCCAGCCAGGCGTCGAGCTGGGCCTGCGCGTCGTCGGCCACGGCGCACTCAGCCGAGGTCGCGCGCGCGCATCAGCGCGGCGGTGATGGTGGCGGCGATCATCTTCAGGAACAGCGTGCCCATGCCGGGCTGGAAATGGTCCGCGTCGCTGGAGCCGATCGCCAGCAGGCCGAGTTCGCCCAGCGGCATCACCGCGGCCGAGCGCACTTCGGTCGCATGCATGCCGAACAGGCGCTGCAGCCGTTCGGCCGACAGCCGCCCGGCGATCGGCTCGTGGTGGGCGAGGAAATCGGCAAACTCCGGCAGCGCCGCGCGGCCGTCCGGCACCGGCAGCAGCCAGTCGGCCGGCGGCAGCGTGGCCGATCCGAACAGCACCAGCCGCACCTGCTCGGTGTGGAAGTCGGCACTGAGCTTGGCGATCACGCTGCGCGCGGTGACTTCCGGCGTGTTCGCGCGCAGCAGCGCCACGGTGAGCTCGTGCACGCGCTTCATCAGCCGCTCGTTCTCGGCGGCGATGGCGATGAGTTCGGCCAGCCGCGTTTCCAGCTCGGCGTTCTTGTCGCGCAGGCTCTGCATCTGGTAGACCGCGAGCGAGGCCGCCGCGCCCTGTTCGCGTGGCATCGTCAGCTGCGCGGCGAGCTCGGGGTAGTCGGCCAGGAAGCCGGGATGCCGGCGCAGGTACGCCGCCACCTGTTCGGGCTGCAGCGTCTGCTCGGTCGCGGTGTCGGTCATGCGGGCGGGTCCTTCAACACGTCGGGCCGCCAGGAGCGCGGCACCGGCCGAGTGTGCGGCCTGCGCGCGCGTACATCAACGCCGGCTCAGGCCAGCCACTCGCCCTCGAACACGAACGCCGCCGGGCCGCGCATCCACAGCGTCTGGCCGACGCCCGGCCAGCGGATTTCCAGCGTGCCGCCGGGCAGATCCACCCGCACGCGCTCGTCCACCGCGCCGCGCCGACGCAGCCCGGCCATCGCGGCGCAGGCGCCGGTGCCACAGGCCAGCGTCCAGCCGGCGCCGCGCTCGTGCACGCGCAGGCGCAGGTGGTCGCGCGCCAGCAGCTGGACGAAGCCCGCGTTGGCGCCCTGCGGAAAGCGCGCGTGCGCGGTGAGCGCCGGTCCCAGCGCGGCGAGCTCCGGCGCATCCACCGCCGACACGACGACCACCGCATGGGGGTTGCCCATCGACACTGCGCCGATCTGCAGCGGATGTCCGTCGACCTCGATCGCGTAGCTGTCCGCTTCGACGGCGACGGCAAAGGGAATGCGCAGCGGGTCGAACACCGGCTCGCCCATGTCCACGCTGACTTCGCCGCCGTCTTCCAGCCGCACCGCGATCGCGCCGGACGGACTCTGCAGCCGCACCAGCTCGCCCACCGCGATCGCGCCGGCCCGATGCAGCCATGCCGCGACGCAGCGCGCGCCGTTGCCGCACTGGCCCGACGGCGAGCCGTCGGCGTTCCAGATGCCGTAGTAGAACGCGCACGACGGATCGCGCGGTGGCTCGATCGAGAGCAGCTGGTCGAAGCCGATGCCGGTGCGCCGGTCGGCCATGGCGCGGATCGTCGCGGCATCCAGCGCCAGCGGCGCGGCGCGGCCGTCGACCACGACGAAGTCGTTGCCGATCCCGTGCATCTTGCTGAAGCGACGCGTCACGACCAGGCGCGGCTTACGGCTGGCTGGACGGCGCCGCGGCGCTCGACGCCGGCGCCGGCGCCGGCGCGTTGGCCGGCGTGGCCGGAGGCTGCGGCTGGGCCGCCGGCAGCACCAGCGGGCCCTTGTTGCCGCAGCCGGCGAGCGCGGCACAGGCGATGGAAACGGTCAGCATCACGGCAAGCAGGCGGCGCATGGCGAGGTCCTCGTCGAACAGGCGCCGAGTATAGCCGCGGCGCACTCGTGCTCCCGCGCCACCGCAGTGGCCGTGCCGGGTATCGGCTAACCTTGTGCATCGTCCGCCGCGGGGTCTGCCGTCCGTCTGCGGCCCGACAGGCTGCTAAAAGGAGAAGCCCGTGAACTGGGAGCACCTGCTCGCCCTGCCTGCCACCGCGATCCTGCTGGGCGCGGCCGTGCTGGCGCTGTTGGCGCTGGTCGCCGCCGCCAGCGGGTGGCGGCACTGGCGCGCGCGGCGGCGCGTGCGCGGATCGCTGGCCGCGCTGCTGGCGCTGGCCTGGCTGCTGCTGGCGCTGCTGTCGGCGGGGCTGGGCCTGAGCCTGTGCGGCTATCGCCGGCTGGCCAGCGAGGTGCCGGTGGTGACGGTCGATGCGCGCATCCTCTCGCCGCAGCGCTGGGCGCTCACCCTGACCTGGCCCGACGGCAGCACGCGGCAGGCGGCGCTGGCGGGCGACGCGTTCCGCGTCGAGGCGATCGTGCTGAAGTGGAAGCTGCCCACGCTGCTGGCCGGCGTGCCGCCGCTGTACCGGCTCGACCGGCTGGACGGCCGTTACGACGATCCCGCACAGGAAAGCGACGCCCCACGCACGGTGATCGATTTCCGCCAGGCCGGCGCCTGGGATCTGCTCGCGCTGCGCCAGCGCTACCCGAGGTGGCTGCCTTCGGTGGACACGGTGTACGGCAGCGGCGCCTTCCTGCCGCTGGTCGACCAGGGGCATTACACGGTGAGCCTGATGCGCACCGGCGCGCTGGTCGCGCGCCCGGACGACGCCACCGCGCGGCGGCTGGACGAAGCGCTGCGCTGACGATGGTTCAGTCGAGCCGCTTGCCGTAACGCCAGCCGTCGGCATCGTCCTCGTAGTAGCGGGCGAGCCGGGCGAGCCGGCAATAGCCGAGTCGCTCGTACAGGCGGATCGCCGCGGCGTTGTCGATGCGCACTTCCAGCCGCAGCTCGCGACAGCCGCGCTGGCGCGCCGCCTGTTCCACCGCCGCCAGCAGCGCCGAGGCAACCCCCTTGCCGCGTGCCTCCGGCCGGCTGGCCAGCGAGTACAGCCGCGCCACGGTGCTGCCCCTGCGATAGAACATCACCGCGGTGCCGAGGAAGCGCCGGTGGTTGGCGCTGGCCACCAGCACGCTGGCGCTGTCGCTGTCGAGGTGGCGGCGGTACTGCGCGCGGCTCATGCGGTCGCTGTCGAAGGTGGCGTCTTCCAGCGCGACCAGGTCGTCGAGGTCGGACAGTTCGGCGCGGCGCACGCGCACCGCCGCGGTGGCGGGTGCGGGCACGGCGGACGAGGCGGCAGCGTGGGTGGCTTTCAGGGCGGTGGATTCCGGCGGCAGGGGCGGGCGGAGCATGCAGCGCCGGGCATCCGGCGAGCGTGACGAGCGCGGCACTGTAGTGCAGCGACCAGCCCCGGCGCATCCCTCGCAGCGGCTGGGGCCGGCGCGGTTTAGCAGCCCTTCAGTGCCGCCGCTTGTGCGCCGCGACGGCTATGCGACACTGCGCGCCTTGCGCCGCGCCGCCCCCGCGATTTCCTGCGACGACGCCCCCTTTCTTCGCGTATCGAAGGTGTCATGACCCGTCTGGTCATCGTTGTCGAAAAGGCCTCCGACTGGGGCTCCTACTATCCCTCCGTCGACGTGATGAGCGCGATGGACTACCTGCGCGAGCCGATCGGCAACGACGACGAGCGCACCCACGTCATCAACCTGTGCCGCAGCTACAAGTACCTGGGCACCGGCTACTACGTGTCGCTGCTGGCCGAGGCGCGCGGCCATCGCGTGATGCCCTCGGTGCGCACCATCAACGACCTGCGCCGGCGCTCGCTGTACGGCCTGGACATCGACGACCTCAACCAGAAGCTCACCCACTTCCTGCCGGCCGGCGGTCGCGACACCACCGATTTCGGCATCCTGGTGTACTTCGGCGAGACCGCCTACTCCGCGCTGCAGGACCTCTCGCGCCAGGTGTTCGAGATGTTTCCCTGCCCGCTGCTGCGCATCGAGTTCGAGCGCGAACGCGTGTGGCAGGTCGCCTCGATCAAGCCGGTCGGCCTGCACACGCTGGACGACGCCCAGGAGGACGCCTTCGCCGCCGAGCTGGACCGCTTCTCCAAGAAGCTCTGGCGCAAGCCGCGCGCGCGCAAGCGCTATCGCTACGACATCGCGATGCTGGTGGACCCCAACGAGCAGATGCCGCCGTCGAACAAGAAGGCGCTGAAGTCCTTCGTCGAGGCGGGCAAGGAGCTCGGCATCGAGGTCGACCCGATTGGCAAGAACGACTACCAGCGCCTGGCCGAGTACGACGGCCTGTTCATCCGCGAGACGACGGCCAGCGACAACCACACCTACCGCTTCGCCCATCGCGCGGAGAAGGAAGGCATGGTGGTGATCGACGATCCGGCCTCGATCCTGCGCTGCACCAACAAGATCTTCCTCAACGACCTGATGGTCTCGCGCAAGCTCGCCGTGCCGCGCACCGAGATCCTCTACCGCGAGAACGCCAAGGGCCTGAAGGAAGTCGGCGCGAAGCTCGGCTTCCCGATCGTGCTGAAGATTCCCGACGGCTCGTTCTCGCGCGGCGTGGTCAAGGTGGAGGACGCCGCCGCGCTGGAGCAGGCGGCCGCCGAGCTGTTCCAGCACAGCGCGCTGCTGCTGGCGCAGGAGTTCCTCTACACCGAGTTCGACTGGCGCATCGGCGTGCTCAACCGCGAGCCGCTATACGCATGCAAGTACTACATGTCGCGCGGCCACTGGCAGATCTACAACCACGGCGCCAAGGGCACCGCCAAGTCCGGCGGCTTCGAGACCATCCCCGTGCGCGATGCCCCGTCCGAGGTGGTCAAGCTCGCACTGAAGGCCACCAACGCGGTCGGCGACGGCCTGTACGGCGTCGACCTCAAGCAGGTGGGCGGCAAGCCGGTGGTGATCGAGGTGAACGACAACCCGTCGATCGACGCCGGCGTGGAAGACCTCTACCTCGGCGAGGACCTCTACCTGCGCGTGATGCAGGAATTCCTGCGCCGGATGGAGCACAAGCGGCTCGGCATCGGCCGCTGAGCGCGCTCAGCCGTCGAGCGTAGGCGCGGCGCAGCGTTCGCCCAGCATCGCGGCGACCCGATCCGCATCGAGCGGACGTCCGAACAGGAAACCCTGGCCGGTGCAGCTCCTGCATCGACAGGTTGATCGCCACCGGCACCAGCGGCAGGCCCTGCGCACGCCACTGCGCGATCTGCCCGGCCACCTCGTGCACCACCGTCTCGCCGAACCGGGCGATCAGTCCGCAATCCTCGGCCAGCGGAATGAACACCGACGGCGGCAGCGCGCCGCGGCTGGGATGCGCCCAGCGCGCCAGCGCCTCCAGCCCCACCAGTTCGCGCGTGCGCAGGTCCACCTTCGGCTGATAGCAGACGCGGATCTCGCCGCGGCCCAGGCCTTCGCGCAATTCGGTGGACAGCGCCAGGCGCTCGCTGGCCTGCTCGATCATGCGCGGTTCGTAGAAGCAGAAGCCGGCCTTGCCGCGCTGCTTGGCCGTACATCGCGATGTACGCGTGGCGCAGCAGTTCGGCCGCGTCGGCGCCATCATTCGGGAACATGGCCACGCCGATGCTGGGGGTGGCGGTCACCTTCTGCCCGGCCACCAGCACCGGCGCGCTGACCCGGGCGAGGATCTTGTCGCAGATCGCGCTCAGGTTACCGCGGCTGCGATAACGCTCCAGCACCACCACGAACTCGTCGCCGCCGAAGCACGCCACGGTGTCGCGCGGGCGCACGCTGTCGCGACAGTCCGGCCGAGCAGCCGCGTCGCCCACACGCCGACCGTCAGCACCGCCGCGCCAAAGCCCAGCCACGTAGCACAGATGCCGCCGTCCGCCGTGTACGCAACGGTCTGCGGCGGACGGTCGATATCGTTCAGCCGGCGCGCAGACGCAGGCCCAGCAGGGCGCACGCGGGCGCCAACACCAGCCAGAACGTCGGCGACCAGCCCGAGGCCAGGGTATGCGCGGGCACCGGTGTCAGCACCAGCGCGAACAGCCCCACGCCCAGCCAGCACAGGCCGATGGCGGTGGCCCACTGGGTGAACGGCGTGGTATCGGCGAGCGGGAACGGCGGCAATGAACGACGGGACATGGCGAGCTCCGGCAACGGCGTGGATGCAGGCGCCGAGCTTCCCCGGCCCGCGTCTCAGCGGCTGCGATGGGGCGAACTGCATCATTCCGGACCGCCAGTCCGTACCTGTCCACATCTGTTTGCCGCCTCCGCGAGGACCCGCCATGAAACCCCGCTTCACCGCCCTGCCCGCCCTGCCCACCCTGCTCGCCGTCGTCCTGCTCGGCGGCTGCGCCAGGCGAAGCACGTCGACCTCGCCCGCTACATGGGCACCTGGTACGTGATCGTCGATCTCGCGCCCGACTACCGCTCGGTGCTGATCGGCCTGCCCTCGCGCAAGCTGATGTGGATCATGGCGCGCGAGCGCCGGCTTCCCGCGGCCGAGTACCAGCGCCTGCTCGACGTGGCCAAGGCCGAGGGCTTCCCGGTGGATGAGGTGCGCAAGGTGCCGCAGCGGCGCACCGACCTGGGGCAGCCGGGCTTCGAGCAGCCGTGAGCCAGGTCCGGGCGACGCCGCGGTGCCGACCCGGCGCGGGTAGAATGGACGGCCATCGATCCGCAGGAACCGCGCCATGACCGACCGCCGCTACGCCGTGTTTGGCCATCCGATCGGCCACTCGCAGTCGCCGCGCATCCACCGCGCGTTCGGCGAGCAGTTCGGCCTGGCGGTGGACTACCGCGCCATCGACGCCGCGCCGGCGGACTTTCCCGAGGCGGTGCGCGACTTCTTCGCCGCCGCCGGCCACGGTGCCAACATCACGCTGCCGCACAAGGCCGCCGCGCTCGCGCTGGCCGACACCGCCAGCGAGGCGGCGCAGCGCGCCGGCGCCGCCAACGTGCTGACCCGGCTGGATGACGGCCGCCTCGCCGCGCACAACACCGACGGCGCCGGCCTGGTGCGCGACCTCACCGAACGCCACAGTATCGACCTGCGCGGCCACGACGCGCTGCTGCTCGGTGCCGGCGGCGCGGCGCGCGGCGTGGCGTGGTCGCTGCTGGACGCCGGCGTGCAGAGCCTGACCATCGTCAACCGCAGCCCGGGGCCGGCCGATGCACTGGCCGACGCCATCGGCGAGCCCGCGCGCGTGCACACGCGCTACTGGCGCGACCTGGCCGACATCGGCAGCTACAACCTGATCCTCAACGCCACCTCGGCCGGCGTGCTCGGTGCCGCGCTCGAACTGCCCGGCGCCATCGTCGGCAGCCGCGCGCTCTGCTACGACCTCAGCTACGGCCAGGCCGCGATCGCCTTCCTCGCCTGGGCGCACAGCGCCGGCGCGCTGTTCGCCTTCGACGGCCTGGGCATGCTGGTGGAAACCGCCGCCGATGCGTTCGAGCTGTGGCACGGCCATCGGCCGGACACCGATCCGGTGTACGCCATGCTGCGCGGGCCAGGGCCGAAGCGGCCGTGGAAGCCGCGGCTGCCCCGCTGAGCAGCGCCTCAGCGCAGCAGCGGGCCGACACGTCGCTCCAGCAGCGCCACCGGTTCGGGCTGCATGAAAGCGTAGCGGTCGGGAATGTCGGCGCGGTGCCGGCTGCACCGGAACAGCACGCGCCGGGGCGTCATCCCGCCTCGGCCAGATAGCCGTCCTTGATCCGCACGTAGTGCGCGGCGGAGTAGTGCATCTGCTCGACCTGCTTGTCGCTGAGCCGCCGCACGCAGCGGGCCGGGTTGCCCAGCCACAGCTCGCGCTCGCCCACCACCTTGCCCGGCGGCACCAGGCTGCCGGCGCCGACGAAGCCGTACTTCCTCACCACCGCGCCGTCGAGCACGGTGGCGTGCATGCCGATCAGGCAGCAGTCCTCGATGGAGCAGGCGTGGATCACCGCGCCGTGGCCCACCGTGACACCCTCGCCGATCAGCGTGGGAAAGCCGCCCGGCGAGTACGGACCGTCGTGGGTGACGTGCACCACGGCGCCGTCCTGCACGTTGCTGCGCGCGCCCACGCGGATGAAGTGCACGTCGCCGCGCAGCACCGCGCCGGGCCAGATCGAGACGTCGTCGGCCAGCTCCACGCGCCCGATCACCGTGGCCGCCGGATCGACGTAGACGCGCTGGCCGAGCGCGGGCGTGTGGCCTTGATGGGTGCGGATGCTCATGGGGCCATTCTAGGAGTGAGGAGTGAGGAGTGAGAGAGCGCGCGCAAACGCGTGGCGGGATGCCCGGACACGCCGCGTCGACGGCAGGTACAGCGCGTCGGTTCGTCCAGGCGGGCAAACAGCGGGTGGTTGAGCACCAGCAGGCGGGCGATGCGACGGAACCGCGCCGCCGCCCGCCGCGCCGCTTGATTTCGCCCCACGCGGTCGCCACGCTGGTTCACCACGCAGGAGATCCCATGGCTTCCGAACCCGCCTCCCCCGGCAACCCTCTGCTGTCCGACGCGCCGCTGCCGCCGTTCTCGGCGATCCGCCCCGAGCACGTGGGTCCGGCGGTCGACACGCTGCTGGCCGACTACCGCGCCGCCATCGCCGCGATGACCGCGCCCGACGCGCCGCGCGACTTCGACACCGTGATGCTCGGCCAGGAGCGGCTGGAGCAGCGGCTGGCGCGCGCCTGGGCGCCGGTCGGCCACCTGCATTCGGTGGCGGACACCCCGGCGCTGCGCGCGGCCTACGGTCCGGCCGAGGAAAAGCTCACCGACCACGCGCTGGAACTGGGCCAGAACCGCGATCTCTACGTCGCCGTGCAGGCGCTGGCCGATGCGCCCGATTTCGCCGCGCTGCCGCGCGCGCAGCGCTCGCTGGTGGAGCACGCGCTGCGCGACTTCCGCCTGTCCGGCGTGGCGCTGGAGGAGCCATCGCGCAGCCGCTTCCGCGAGATCGGCGTGGCGCTGTCCAGGCTGTCCACCGAGTTCTCCAATGCCGTGCTCGACGCCACCGACGCCTGGCACGAGCACATCACCGACGAGCGCGACCTGGCCGGCATCCCCGAGTCCGGTCGCGCGGTGCTGCGCCAGTATGCCAGGGAGCAGGAGCTGGAGGGTTTTCTCGTCACGCTCAAGCAGCCCAGCGTGCAGGCGGTGCTCACCTACGCCGACCAGCGCGAGCTGCGCGAGCGCGTTTACTGGGCCTACCAGACGCGAGCCTCCGACCAGGGCCCGCACGCGGGCAAGTACGACAACAGCGCGCGCATCGAGCAGATCATGGCGCTGCGCCACGAGGCCGCGCAGCTGCTCGGCTTCGCCAACGCCGCGGAAGAATCGCTGGCGACCAAGATGGCCTCCTCGCCGGACGAGGTGCTCGCCTTCCTGCGCGAGCTTGCCGCGCGCGCCAAGCCGGTGGCGAAGCGGGAGCTGGATGCGCTGCGCACCTTCGCCAGTGAAACGCTCAAGCTCGACAACCTCGAACCCTGGGACATCACCTACGCCGCCGAAAAACTGCGCCAGCAGCAGTACGCGCTGGACGAGGAGCAGCTCAAGGCGTACTTCCCGCTGCCGGCGGTGATCGACGGCCTGTGGGCGATCACCCGCAAGCTCTACGGCATCACGCTCACCGCGCGCGACGACGTCGACGTGTGGCATCCGGACGTGCGCTACTACGACGTGACCGACGCCGACGGCCGCGTGTTCGCCGGCGCCTACGTCGACCTGTACGCGCGCAGCGGCAAGCGCGGCGGCGCGTGGATGGACGTGTGCCGCGCGCGCTTCGACGATGGCGACGAGCCAGATGGAATCGGGAAGCAGCTGCCGGTGGCCTTCCTCACCTGCAACTTCGCGCCGCCCACCGAGGGCCGACCGGCCCTGCTCACCCACGACGACGTGCTCACCCTGTTCCACGAGTTCGGCCACGGCCTGCACCACCTGCTGACCGAGGTGAACCTGCCGTCGATCGGTGGCATCGACGGCGTGGAATGGGACGCGGTGGAACTGCCCAGTCAGTTCATGGAGAACTTCGGCTGGAACCGCGAGGCACTGGACCTGTTCGCCCGCCACTGGCAGACCGGCGAACGTCTGCCGGAAGAACTGTTCCAGCGCATGCTCGCCGCCCGGCATTTCCACGCCGGCCTGTTCCTGGTGCGCCAGCTCGAATTCGCGCTGTTCGACTTCCTGCTGCACCGCGACTACGACCCGGCGCAGGGCGCCCGGCCGATGGCCGTGCTCGAGCAGGTGCGCAAGGAAGTGGCGGTGCTGCACCCGCCGGCCTGGCAGCGCTTCCCGCACGCCTTCAGCCACATCTTCGCCGGCGGCTACGCGGCCGGCTACTACAGCTACCTGTGGGCGGAGCTGCTCAGCGCCGACGCCTTCGGCGCGTTCGAGGAAGCGGCGAAGGCGGGCGGCAGCGTGATCGACCCGGCCACCGGCGCGCGCTTCCGCCGGGAGATCCTCGCCGTCGGCGCCAGCCGTCCCGCGCTGGAAAGCTTTGTCGCCTTCCGCGGCCGCAGGCCCGAGCCGGAGGCGCTGCTGCGCAGCCACGGGTTGATCGACTGACTGGCTGCAAGCCGTCGGTGCCGCAACCTGCACCGGCGGCTTTGCCGCTCACCGTGCCGGGCGAAGTCCGGGGCTGCCGGGCTGGATCACGACGCGATCGCGCTCGATGGCATCCCTTACAATGCGCCGATGAAGATCGCCAGCTGGAACGTCAACTCGCTCAACGTGCGCCTGCCGCATCTCACCCAGTGGCTGGCCGATGCGCAGCCCGACGTGGTGGCGCTACAGGAAACCAAGCTGGAGGACGCCAAGTTCCCGGTCGACGCGCTCGCCGCCGCCGGCTACCGCGCGGTGTACGCGGGGCAGAAGACCTACAACGGCGTGGCGCTGCTGGCGCGGACAGATACCCAGCCCGCGTTCGCCGACGTGGTCACCGACATTCCCGGGCTGGACGACCCGCAGCGGCGCATCCTCGCCGCCACCGTCGGCGAGCTGCGCGTGGTCGACCTGTACGTGGTCAACGGCAAGGCGGTGGGCGACGAGAAATACGCCTACAAGCTGGACTGGATGGCCCGCGTGCGCGAGTTCCTCGCCGCCGAACTGGCGCGCCACCCGAACCTGGTGGTGCTGGGCGACTTCAACATCTGCCCGGACGATCGTGACGTCTACGATCCGGTCGCCTGGGGCGAAGACATTCTCTGCTCGCCGCCCGAGCGCGCGGCGCTCAAGGCGATCACCGAGCTCGGCCTGCACGACAGCTTCCGCCTGTTCGAAACCGACGCCGGCCACTTCAGCTGGTGGGACTACCGACAGGCCGCCTTCCGGCGCAACATGGGCCTGCGCATCGACCTGATCCTGATCGGCGAAGCGCTCAAGCCGCGCGCGCGCGCCGCCGCCATCGACCGCGAACCGCGCCGCTGGGAGCGCCCCTCCGACCACACGCCGGTGACGCTGGACCTGGATAGCTGAGCCCCATGAACACTTCTCCCAACGATTGGCCCAGCTCGCTCGACGACCGCGAACTGGACGAACTGGACCGCTACCTGCGCGCCCACGCCGAGGACGACAGCCTGCTGCTCGACGGCGTGCACGGCCTGCTCTCCGCGCTGGTGGTCGGCCCGATGCTGGTGACCCCCGAGGAATGGCTGCCCGAAGTGCTGCACCAGCCGTTCGCCGACGAGGACGAAGGCAATCGCGTGCTCGCCCTGCTGGCCAAGCTCAACGACTCGATCGAGGCCGAGCTGGATGTGGATGCCTACGAGCCGATCCTCGGCGAGATCGACACCGACATGGGTCCGGCGCTCAGCGCCGCCGGCTGGTGCGAGGGCTTCAGCCGCGGCATCGATCTGCGCGCCGGGCTGTGGGAGAAGCGCCTCGCCGACGATCCGGAATTGATGGGGTTGCTCGGCCCGGTGATGGCGCTGGCGGTGGACGAAGGCATCCTCAACGCCGAGGCCGAGTTCGAGAAGCTCAGCGACGAGGAGTACGACGAATGCCTGGCGCAGATACCGGTGGTGCTCGATGCGGTGAGCCAGTACTGGCAGGAGCACCCGGCCACCGAGGCCGAGCTCGACGCCCAGGTCCAGGCCCTCGCCGCCGACAGCGAGGAAGCCGCCGCGCCGCCGCGCCAGCGCAGCGGGCACTGGGTGCACTGAAGCCTGAGGTGTGAAGACCGGGAAGCACCACCTTCCCGGGCCGTCATTCCCGCGAAAGCGGGAATCCATTTTGACTTTGCATCAGAACACAATGGATTCCCGCTTTCGCGGGAATGACGACATGAGGGACGGGAAAGTCCGCAGGAAAACCGTAGCGATCCCGAAGCATGGCCAACCACTTCGTCGCACAGGCAGAACGATCCGTTCCCGCCGCCACGCTTGGATCGGGCGCCGCGCGCAGTCATCTTGCCGGCCATCACCCCACCGGAGCACCGTCATGACCGAGCGCCGCATCTTCCGCCGCATCCGCGGCATGGACACCGCCGACGGCGCGGGCGTGAAGCTCAAGCGCATCATCGGCCAGAGCGCGCTGGACATGCTCGATCCGTTCCTGCTGCTGGACGAGTTCCGCTCCGACCAGGCTGGCGACTACCTCGCCGGCTTCCCCGAGCACCCGCACCGCGGCTTCGAGACGGTCACCTACATGCTTGCCGGGCACATGCAGCACGGCGACAACCACGGCCACCGCGGCGATCTGGGCCCCGGCAGCGTGCAGTGGATGACCGCCGGCCGCGGCATCGTGCATTCGGAAATGCCGCAGCAGGAGAACGGGCTGATGTGGGGCTTCCAGCTGTGGGTGAACCTGCCGGCCAAGGACAAGATGACCGCGCCGCGCTACCAGGACATCGCGCCGGACAAGATTCCGGTGGTGCATCTGGCCGACGGCGTGGAAGTGCGCGTGATCGCCGGCGACTTCGGCGGCGCCAGCGGGCCGGTCCGCGGCGTCGCCACCGCACCGATCTACCTCGACCTCGCCGTGCAGCCGGGCGCCACGGTCAGCGTGCCGCTGCCGCAAGGGCACAGTGCATTCGCCTACGTGTTCGAGGGCGAGGCGGCGCGGGTGGCCGGCGAAACGCTTTCGCGCGGCGAGCTGGCGGTGCTGGGCAAGGGCGAGTCGGTGACCATCGCCGGCGGCGAGGCGCCGGCGCGCGTGCTGCTGGTCGCCGGCCAGCCGCTGAGGGAGCCGGTGGCCCGCTACGGCCCGTTCGTGATGAACACCACCGAGCAGATCCACGAGGCCATCGCCGACTTCCGCGCGGGCCGGTTCTGAATTCCCCGGTAGGAGCGCACCCTGTGCGCGAATGCTTTTGGCATTGATGTCGATCAGGAGCAGGAGCATTCGCGCACAGGGTGCGCTCCTACCGGGGGTGCGCCGATAGCTCGCCGCTCGGCTTGCCCATGTCGAGCCACGCCATGGTGTGCGCGACGCTGTCTGCCAGAGGCCGGGTGCCGTCCAGCGTCAGGACATCGGGTTCCCCGCTCGGGTCTTCCAGCGTGTCGAGCTGGCTGCGCAACAGGGCGGGTGGCATGAAGTGCATGCGGTGCTCCATGCGCCGGCGCAGCTCGGCTTCGGGTACGCGCAGGTAGACGAAGCGCACCTCGCCGCCAGACGCGCGCAGGCGATCGCGATAGCGCCGGCGCAGCGCCGAGCAGGCGACCACGCCGGGTTCGCCCTGTTCGCTGCGTTTGGCCATCCAGATGGCCACGGCGTCCAGCCACGGCTGCCGATCGGCATCGTCCAGCGCAATGCCGGCGGCCATCTTGCGGCGGTTGACGGGCGGGTGCAGGTCGTCGGCGTCGAGAAAGCGCGCGTGCAGGGCATCGGCCAACGCGGCGCCGAAGCTGCTCTTGCCACTGCCGGACACACCCATCACCACCACGACCGGATTGCCTGCCGCGGCCGTCATCAGGGCTGGCGGAACGCCGCGTCGGCGGCGGCAGCGCCGCCGGATCGCGTCCGGTCGTGGGTTGTCGGTCCGCTGTCGCCCGCGTCGGCACCGGACCACCCGGCCTGGCGCAGCTGCGGGCGCGCGGTTGACGGCATCGGCGCCGGCGAATGTTCACCGAACACCGCCAGTGCACCGAGCAGCGCGAACCACAGCAGCATCCAGGCCAGTCGGTAACGCAGCGGCAGTCGCACGGAGCCTGTCGCGTTCATCGCTTCACGCTGCCCAGCAGCAGGCCCTGCAGGTAGTAGCGCTGCAGCGCCAGGAACAGCGCCAGCACCGGCAGCACGGTGATCACCGCGCCGGCCATCATCAGTTCGGTGTCGCGCGCGTGCTCGCGCGCCAGCGAGGCCAGACCGATCGGCAAGGTGTAGTGCTCCTGCCCGGTCAGCACGATCAGCGGCCACATGAAGTCGTTCCAGGCGGTGAGGAAGGTGATGATCGCCAGCGTCACCACGATCGGCTTGAGCAGCGGCAGCACGATCTGCACGAAGATGCGCGCCTCGCCGGCGCCGTCGATGCGCGCGGCCTCCAGCAGCTCGCGCGGAATGCCCCGTGCGTACTGGCGCACCAGGAAGATGCCGAACACGCTGGCCAGCGCCGGCAGCACCACGCCGGCATAGCTGTTCACCAGCCCCAGGTATTTCAGCAGCAGGAACAGCGGCAGCATCGCCACCTGCGCCGGGATCACCAGCGCGCCCAGCAATCCCTTGAACAGTGCCGCGCGGCCGCGGAAGCGCAGCTTGGCGAACGCGTAGCCGGCCATCAGGTTGCACGCCAGCGACAGCAGCGTGATCCCGCCTGCCACCGCCAGGCTGTTGGCCAGATAGCGGCCCATGCCCGCGCGCAGGAACAGCATGCGGTAGTTGTCCAGCGTGGCGTGCGCGGGCAGCAGCGGCGGCGGCAGCGTACCCGACTCGCCCGGATGCATGAACGACACCGACACCATCCACGCCAGCGGAAACAGCGCCACCGCGGTGCCGGCGAACAGCAGGCCGTTGACGATCACCTGGGCGAGGCGCGGGCTCATGCCGGCTTGCCCTCGGAGGCGTCGCGCCGCGCCAGCCGCAGCATCAGCGCGGTCACCGCGAACATCACGATGAACAGCGCGAACGCCACCGCCGAGGCCGAGCCCAGGTTCCACCAGGTGAAGCCCTCGTCGTACATCAGGTACAGCACGCTCACCGTGCTCTGCAGCGGACCGCCCTCGGTGATCACGTAGGGTTCGGCGAACAGCTGGAAATAGCCCGACACGGTGAGGATCGCCACCATCAGCAACGTCGGCCGCAGCAGCGGCAGGGTGATGTGGCGCAGCTGCCGCCACGGCGAGGCGCCATCGATGCGCGCGGCCTCGTACAGTTCGGCGGGGATCGCCTGCAGGCCGGCCATGAAGATGATCATGTTGTAGCCGAAGTTCTTCCACACCGCGAAAAGGATGATGGTCGGCATCGCCCAGTGCGGGTCGCCCAGCCAGTCCACCGGATGCAGGCCGAGCCCCTCCAGCAGCGCGTTGACCACGCCGTACCTGGTGTTGAACAGGTAGCGCCAGACGATCGCCACCGCCACCACCGTGGTCACCACCGGCGCGAACAGCGCGGTGCGGAAGAACGCCCGCGCCCCCGCCAGCGGCGAGTTGAGCAGCAAGGCGGCACCCAGCGACACCGCCATCGACAGCGGCACGCCGACCGCCACGAAGTAGATGGTGTGGCCCAGTGCCGCCCAGAACACCGGCCGGTGCAGCAGCGTCCAGTAGTTGTGCAGCCCGACGAAGCGCACGTTGTGCGGGTCGGCCAGCGCGTACAGGTCGTAGTCGGTGAAGCTCAACGCCAGCGCGCCGAGCACCGGCAGCGCGAAGAACACGCCGAGCACGACCAGCGCGGGGGTGAGGAACAGCCAGGCGACGCGCTGCCGGTTCATCGCGCCTCCTTGCGCTGGTCGAGCACCCAGCGGCGCTTCTCCAGGATCGTGTCGACGCGGCGGTCCAGTTCCGCGCAGGCCTGGTCGACGCTCAGCTCGCCGGCGATCACCCGCGCGGCGGCCAGCTGCATCTCGTTGGCGATGCGCTCCCACTCCGGCACCGGCGGGGTCGGCTTGACATGCTCGAGCTGGACGCGGAAGGCCTGTGCCTTGGGATCGCGGCTCAGCGCGCCGCCGTCCCAGGCGCTGCGCCGCGGCGGCATGTCGCCGACCAGGGCGTAGAAGCGCCGTTGCACCGCCGGCTCGGACAGGTACTCGATCAGCGCCCAGGCGGCGTCCTTGTGCGGCGAGCCGCGGAAGATCACCAGGCTGGCGCCGCCGGCGGCACCGGTGCCGGGCGGACCGTCCGGACCGGGCAGCGGCGCGGTGTCCCAGCTCGACTGGGCACTGGCCGGCAGCCGGCTGCGGAACTCGCCGATGTTCCACGGCCCGGAAAAATAGAACGCGTAGACGCCGCGGCCGAACTCCTCCCACGGATTGCCGGCCACCACGTTGCTGATCGCCGGCGCCTGGTGCAGGCGGAACGTGTCGACGTAGAAGCGCAGCGCGCGCTTGAACCCGGCGCTCTCGAAGTTGCCGTAGCGGTTGCCGTCACGCAGCAGCGGCTCGGGTTGTTCCAGCGCCAGCGACATCAGCTGCTCGTACTCGTTGGTGGGCAGCAGGATGCCGTAGCGGTGCGCGGCCGGATCGCTGAGCGCAGCGAGCATGCGGCGCCACTGCGCCCAGTCGCGCGGCGGATGGTCGAAGCCGGCCGCCTTGAGCAGGTCGACGCGATAGAACAGCAGCCGCGTGTCGACGTACCACGGCACGCCGTAGAGCCGGCCATCGAGCACGTTGGTGGCCCAGATGCTGTCGAAGTAGTCGGACGGCGCCACGCGGGTCGAGCCGCGCACGCGCGCGTCCAGCGGCGCCAGCGCATCCAGCGCCACCATCTCCGGCAGCCAGGTGTTGCCCAGCTGCATCATGTCCGGCATCGAGTCGCCGGCGTAGGCGGTGAGCAGCTTCTGGTGCGCGGCGCTCAGCGGCAGCTGCTGCACGTTCACGGTGATCTCCGGGCGCGCGCGCTCGAATGCCGGCAGCAGCGCCTGCACCGCCTCGCCCTCCGGACCGAAGGTCCAGAAGGTGAGCGTCTGCGCGGAGCTCGCCTGGCGAGCGCAGCCGGCGCCAAGCACGACCCCGGCCAGCAGCACGACCCGCGCGAGCCGCTGCCGCCAGGCTCGTGCCGGCATGCTCACGGCGCGGCCGGCTCCGGCGCCGCCAGCCAGCCGCCGCGGAAGCCCGCGCGCTGCAGGCCCCGGCGAATGTACGGATTCTTCTTCATCACGTTCCATACGAAGCCGCTGCGCCAGTTCTCGATCATCAGCAGGATCGGACCCTGGTCGATGCCCAACTGCACGGTATCGACCCAGCCCAGGTCAGGCACCAGTTTGCCTGTGCGCAGCGTGGTCTGGGCATGGAAGCTCGGGTTGAAGGCATCGACGAAGCCGTAGCGGTCGTAGATGGACTGGCCGTAGCGCTGCTTCATCGTCTGCAGCGCCGGGATCACGATCTCCGGCGCGAACGCGATCGAGCCGCCGGCCGCGGTCGGCACGATGGTGCCGTCGTCGGAGATGTAGTCCAGCCCGGCGCCGCGGGCGGTGTAGCCATGGAACTTGCGCTTGCCGTCAGCGGTATTCACCACCACGCCGCCGGGACCGTTGCTGGCGGTCAGGCCCCACACGTTCGGGCCGTAGCCGGTCCAGCCGCCGGGATTGGCGATGGCGTAGTTGCGCTGGCTGTAGGTGGCGCGGCGGCCGTTCTCGAAATAGTCGAGGCTGTGCTGGCGGTTCCAGTCGTCGCGGATGCCGCGGAAGTCCACCCACGACTCGGTGTACTGGTGGCCGAACAGCGGCGCGAAGTTGAGGAAGGTCTGCCCGTAGAAGCTTCCCCAGGTGCGGTCGTAGGTGGAGCACCACGCGGTCCACGCCTGCGGCTTCACCGGATGGGTCGGCGAGCCCAGCGCCAGGATGTAGACCAGCTTGCCCTCGTTGTAGCCCTTCCAGTCGGCCGGGATGAACTTGCCGCCGGGCGTCCAGCCCATCGAGATCAGCGGCGGGCGCGCCTGCATCCACGGCCAGTCGACCGCGCGATAGATGTCGTCGGCCAGCGCACGGATCTGCTTCTCCTCGGGCGTGTCGCGGTCGTAGTACGACTGCGCGAACAGCACGCCGCCGAGCAGCAGGGTGGTGTCCACGCTGGACAACTCGACCCTGCGGCCCCAGCGCTTGCCGGTGCCCATGTCGAGGAAGTGGTAGAAGAAGCCGTGGTAGCCGGCGACGTCGTCCTCGCTGGCGTTCTGCGGTGCATCGTGGAAGAACTTCAGCGTGGCCAGCGTGCGCTGCACCGCCTGCTCGCGGGTGATGTAGCCGCGCTCCACGCCGATGCCGTAGGCGGTCAGGCCGAAGCCGACCGCGGCGATGCTGGAGAACGACTTGCCCGGGTAGTGGTCCGGCACCAGCCCGGTGACCGGGTCGGCGCTGTCCCAGAACCAGCGGAAGGTGCGCTGCTCCAGGTCGTCGACCAGCGCCATCTGCGCGGCGGTGGGTCGATAGGTGGCCGATGCGGTGGATGCCGCGGTGGCCGCCTGCGCGGCCGCGGGCCATGCGCAGGCGGACACCAGCGTGGCGAGCAGAAGCTTGATGCAAAAACCGTTCAGGGCAGCAGGGGACATCGGGAGTGGACTCGTGTGGCTGACGGGGGAGAGCGGGCCGCGGGGACGGCGCGATGGCGACGCGGGTGCGTTTGCCGGTGGAACGGATCAGGCGGCCATCGGCGCGCCGGCCGGAGCGGCCTGGCAGCAGCGCGCGATGAACGCCTCGTGGGCGGGCATCGCCTCCACGCAGTCGGCGATCACGCGCTGCACGTGCTGCATGAAGGCTTCCAGCTCCTTCGGCGGCAGCTGGTCGACCAGCGGGTGGTAGCCGGTCGGCACGATGCCCTGGCCGATCATCACCTGCACCCAGCTGACCTGCGCGAACATCTCCTCGCCCTCGCGGAAGAACCTTCCGCTGTCGCGGAACAGCGCGATGTTGTCCTTCAGCGAGGCGGGGATGTCCATCGTGCGGCACTGGTTCCAGAACGGCGTGTCGCGGCGCTGCGTGGCGTGGTAGTGCAGGATCAGGAAGTCGCGGATGCGCTCGCATTCGAAGCGCGTCTGCGCGTTGTAGCGCTCGATCAGCACCGGGCTGAAGCCCTGCCGCGGAAACAGGTTCAGCAGCCGCGAGATGCCCGACTGGATCAGGTAGATGCTGGTCGATTCCAGCGGCTCCATGAAACCGCTGGCCAGGCCCAGCGCGACCACGTTGCGGTCCCATGTCTTGCGGCGCAGGCCGGTGGTGAAGCGCAGCGGCCGTGGTTCGCCCAGCGCCTTGCCGTCGAGGTGGGCCAGCAAGGTGGCGGCGGCCTCGTCGTCGCTGAGGTGCGCGCTGGAATACACGTGGCCGTTGCCGGTGCGGTGCTGCAGCGGAATGCGCCACTGCCAGCCGGCGGCGCGGGCGGTGGAGCGGGTGTACGAGGTGGGCGGGCCGACCTTCTCGCAGGCCACCGCCAGCGCGCGGTCGCACGGCAGCCAGTGCGTCCAGTCGTCGTAGCCGGCATGCAGCGTCTGCTCGATCAGCAGGCCGCGGAAGCCCGAGCAGTCGATGAACAGCTCGCCCTCGATCGCCTCGCCGCTTTCCAGCACCACGGCCTGCACGAAGCCGTCCCCGGCGCGCTGGCGCACCTGCGCGATCCGGCCCTCGGTGCGGCGCACGCCGCGGGCTTCGGCGTACTCGCGCAGCAGCTTCGCGTACAGGCCGGAGTCGAAGTGGTAGGCGTAGGCGATGTTCGCCAGCGGCGAGCTGGCCGGCACGTCGCTGGCCGAGGCCATGAACTTGCCGCGCGGCGCGGCCAGCGTGTTGAGCGAGTACTCGCCCAGGTCCGCCGCCAGCCCGAGCTGGGCGGCGCGGATCCAGTACTGGTGAAACGGCAGCAGGCCGAGCATGCGGCCCAGCTCGCCGAAGCCGTGGATATAGGAGTCGCCCGGCTGCCCCCAGTCGTTGAACTGGATGCCCAGCTTGAACGTGCCCTGCACGCGGCGGACGAACTCGATCTCGTCGATGCCGAGCAGGTTGTTGAACAGCTTCAGGTGCGGCACGGTGGCCTCACCCACGCCGACGGTGCCGATCTGCTCGGACTCGACCAGCCGGATCGCGTAGTCGGCGCCCAGCACCTTGGCGAACGCCGCCGCCGCCATCCAGCCGGCGGTGCCGCCGCCCACGATCACGATGTTCCTGATGCGCGAATCGCTCATGCCGCACTCGCTGAAAAAAGTCGGCGCGGCGTCCGCCGCGCCGGGGGAGGAAAGGTGGCACCCGCAGGCGCGGGGTGCCACCGCGGTCGACTAGAACTTCATGCCCACTTCGAACTTGAAGGTGCGCGGCACGAAGGTGATGTTGCCAGCCGGGTTGTAGACCGTGCTCAACTGTCCCGGGTTCGGCCCGGCGTTGAAGATCAGGTCCGAGTAGTTGCGGAAGTTGAACACGTTGAGCACGTCGAACCGGCCGTACAGGGTGATGCCGTGGCCCAGGTTGAAGTCCTTGGTGGCCTGGAAATCCACGTCGCGGTAGCCGAACACCTTGCCGCCCATCAGGAAGCGCCCGGTGGCCTGCGGCGTGCCCGCCGCCGGCGTGCAGTGGCTGCCGGTGGGGTAGGTATAGGTCCAGTAGCAGGCGATCGTGTTGCCCGGGGTCGGCGTGGCCAGCGTGAGCTTGGCCGACATGGTGATGTCCCACGGACCATCGATCACGCCGGTGGCCACCAGGCGGTGGCGTGGCGCCGCGTTGGAGTCGATGAACGGGTAGTTGCCGACGGTCGCCTCGTCGAACGAGTAGTGCTCGTTGATGTCACGGTTCTGTTTGGCGCTGGTGAAGGTGTAGGCGAAGGTCGCGCCCCAGCCTGATTCCCGGGTGTAGGGCTTATCGACCGACAGCAGGAACTGGGTGCTGCGGGTCTGGATGCCGTTGTTGCCGATGATCAGCGCGCCGAAGCCCGGCACCGGGTGGCCCCACGGCTGGCTGCCGTTCTGGAAGAAGTCGCCGTTGGGGTAGCGGTTGCCCAGGGTGAAGGCGAAGCCGTCGTAGGTCAGCACGCGGGCCACGGTGGCGTCGGTCTGCCAGTCGCCGATGCGGTTGGACATGCCGATGCTGAACTGGTCCGAATGCGGTGCCTTGAGATGGTTGTTGAGCAGGTCCACCTCGGTGCCCGCATTGCTCGCTTGCAGCAGGCTCTGCAGGTTGGGCAGGCCATTGAGATAGGACGGATTCCAATCGAAGCACGGCGAGGCGTTGCGATAGCACGCGCCGGTAGTCGGGTCGCGGAAGTTCACCGTGAACTGCGGCAGCGCCGCCTTGGTGGTTTCCAGCTGCAGGTAGTCGAACAGGTTGCGGTCGTAGGCGCGGCCCACGCCGCCGTGGATCACGTGGGCCTCGTCGCCGTCGATGTCGTAGGAGAAGCCCAGCCGCGGCTGCCACTCGCCCTTGTAGTTCTTCCGGTTGTGGCCGTTGCTTATGTAGTCGTTCACGTTGATGCCGCCCAGCGCCAGGCTCTGCGCATAGGTCTGGCCGGCCGGAGCGCTGGGGTCCTGCGAGTTGAACGCGTCGATCACGTTCTGCGGCGTGACGAAACCGGTATAGGCCGGGTTCTTCTCGTAGTCCCAGCGCACGCCGAGGTTCAGCGTGAGCTTGTCGTTGACCGCCCAGTCGTCCTGCACGTAGATGCCGAACTGCTTGGCCTTGGTGGTCACTGTGGGGCTCAGGCCCAGCCCGGTGACCGGCTTGGTGAAGAACGCCTTGTACGGAATGGCGCCGGGGCCGGCGCTGGTGACGTTGTAGAAGAACTGCGGATTGATGTCCTGGGCATCGGCTGCCTTGAGCGTGATGTCCTTGAGCTTAACGCCGGTCTTGACCACGTGGTCGCCGTGCCACTGCAGGTCGTTGAAGGTCAGGTCGTCCTGGATCGACGGACCCTTCTGGCCCTTGTTCTGCGTCGCCAGCGGGTTGGCCGAGCCCACGTGGATGATGGTCGGATCGCTGGTGCCGTTGGCATAGGTATAGATCGAGCCGTTGCCGATGTTGGCCGCCACCGGCGCGTTGAACGCGTCCTCGTGGGTGAGCAGCAGCTCGTTGAAGTACGCCTCGCCGCTGTGCTGCCAGCGCAGCACGTAGCGCTTGTCATCGTTCTTGGTGTTGTACTTGGCCGAGGCCGCGTCCACGCCGCCCACGCCGCCGACCTGCTTCTCCTTGCGGATCTGCGCGCTCAGCTCGAAGCGGTCGCGGTCGGTCGGCTCCCAGTCGATCTTGCCGAAGTACAGGTTCTCCTCGAACGGCAGGTTGGCCGGACCCAGCTGCGCGGCCACGTCGGCCGGCAGGTAGGGCACGCCGGCGGTGGCGTTCGGATCGGGGACCACGGTGATCGGCGTGTTGAAGCGTTTCGCCTCGTAGGTCATGAAGAAGTGCATCTTGTTCTGGATGATCGGGCCGCCGAGCGCGAAGCCATACTCCTTCTCCTTGGACGAAGTCTTCCGGTTGGCTTTCTCCTCGGCCGGCGTCTTGGCCCTGAACGAGTCGTTGGTGTAGCGGCCGAACACTTCGCCGTGGAATTCGTTGGTGCCCGACTTGGTCTGGGCGGTCACCGCGGCCGAGGAGATCTGGTCGTACTCGGCCTTGTAGTTGGAGGTGATCACCTTGTACTCACCGATCGCCAACTGCGGGAATGGATTGCCCTGGCTGCCGATCTGGCCGCTGATGCCGCCCTCCTTCACGTAGCTCTTCTGACCCACGCCGTCGATGTAGACGTTGGTGGAGCTCTTGTTCTGCGCGCCGCCGCGCAGGGTGGTGTTGCCGTTGGAGTCGACTTGGAAAATCATGCCCGGCACGGTGTCGGCGAACTCCAGGAAGTTGCGCGAGATCTGCGGGATGGTGTCGATCTGGTGCAGCGAGATGGTGCCGCCTACCTCGGGCGTCTTCACTTCCTGCAGCGTGGTGGCCGACACGGTGACACCGCCGAGGGTGGTGGCATTGGCTGCCGACGGTGCCTGACCCCCTGCGGTGAGGTCGAGGGTGGCGGTGGAGGCCACCGTCAGCGTTACCGTCTGCTGCGTGCCCGGGCCCGCATCCACCTGGTAGGTGCCCGGCTGCAGGCCGGTCAGCGTATAGCTGCCGTCGACGCTGGCGATGGTGCGGCGGGTGGTGCCGGTGGCGGGGTTGAACGCGGTGACCTGCGCGTTGGCCGGTGCCTTGCCGCGCAGCGTGGCATAGGCGGACTGGCTCCATGCCGTCGAGGGTGCCGCACCGATCGCGACCACGGCGGTGGCGATGACGCTGGCGAGCAGTTTCTTCTTCAGTTGCAGTGGAGCCTTCATGACGACCCTCCCAAAGGGATGTTGCTGATGTGCCCTCAACGGGCTTTCTTGGTGGATGACTTGCCGTGCGGACGCGCGCCGCAGCTGTCGCGTATCACCACCTCGCAGTCCAGCGTGTCGGACGAGGCGGTGGTGGACTGGTCGGATGGATCCAGCAGCGCAGCCAGTTGCTCGAGCGCGCCGCGCCCCAGGTCGACGATGCGCACGCGCACCGTGGTCAAGGCAGGCGTGACGTAGCGCGCGATCGGAATGTCGTCGAAGCCGGCCAGCGCGATGTCGCGCGGCACCTCGAGGCCGGCTTCCTGGAACGCGTACAGGCAGCCGATCGCCATCATGTCGTTGCCGGCGAACACGGCCTGCGGACGCGTGCCGGTGGCGAGCAGTTCGCGGCCGGCGCGGTAGCCGGACTCCTCGGTGAACTCGCCGGCCACCACCCGCAGCGGCGTGCCGGGCGCGAACTCGGCCATCGCGGCGCGGTAGCCGTGCTCGCGCCGCGCGGCGTCGAAGTTGCCCTCGGGGCCGGTGATGAAGGCGATCTGCCGATGCCCGGCGTCGACCAGATGGCGCACCATGGCGCGCGCGCCGCCTTCGTTGTCGATGTTGAGCACGCGGTAGTGCGCGTCGCGCACGGCGCTGTTGAGCAGCACGGCGGGCTGCGTCTCGGGCAGGTTGGCCCGCAGGAACGCCAGGTCCGCGCGCGAGGACAGGATCACCATGCCATCCACCCGCCCGCGCATCGCGCGCAGCGCGGCGGCGGCATCCTCGACGCCGTCGTGGGAGCTGGACACCAGCAGGTGCAGTCCCCGGGCGCGGGCGGCCAGGTCGATGCCGCGGATCAGCTCCGAGAAGAACTCGCCGTACAGGTCCGGCAGCAGTGCGCCGACGGTATGGGTGCGGCGGGTGATCAGGCTGCGTGCAGCGCCGTGCGGCACGTAGCGCAGGCGGTTGGCGACGGCGCGGATGCGCTCCCCGGTGGCGGCGGTGACGCCGCCGCCACCGTTGAGCGCGCGCGACACGGAGGCCACGGACACGCCGGCCTCCCGCGCCACGTCTTTGATGGTCACTGTCGTCACGTTTTCCGCCCTTGGATGCGCCCCGGTACCCGGCGCTGAGCGGAACGTAAACGTTTTCATCGGGGCTTGTAAAGCTTCTGCAAAACAGACATTTGTTGCGTTGCAGAAGAATATGCCCGGAGCAGGCGCGGGTATTTCCTTACTCCCGCAAAGGAGTGCGCTTTCCCCTCCCAACGGTTCGTGGAACCGACACTCATGCAGCGCAGCAAGCCCGCGCACCGAAACCTCGCCGGAGACCCGCCCGGACGGTTCAAGCGCGCCGCGCCGTGGCCGATACCCAGCAGCCTGTCGGACTTTGCTCGGCCGGGCTGCGAATCCGGCGGTGCGGTCCCTATTTCCGCCGTTTCGCCGACCCATAGAACCACTATGGGCCGACGAAACGTCGAAAATCCGTCCTCGCACAGCCGACTTCTCGCCTCGACCAGCAAAGCCCGACAGGCTGCTAGGAGCGTGGGCCGCATCCGCCTGGCGATCGGCAGTGCGGGCATGTGCGGTGGATCACGCCATCAGGGGTGGACGCCGGATGCCCGTTAAATTTAAATTAATCCAAGCCGGTACAGTTCCCTGTAGCCTTGAGCTCTGCATTTATCCCACCAACATCCTTCAACTTGCTGATTCTCATATGCTTGCCCTGACCATTGCCCTTCTTGCCCTCGCCGCCGGCCTGGTCGCCAGCGCGATGCGCCGCGTACCGGCCGGGCAGGTGTACAGCCTGTATCGCCGCGGCAAGCCGCTGCGCCTGCTGCAGCCGGGCACGCACTGGGTGTGGCCGGCGCTGGATCGCATCGGTCACCGCATCGATCTTGCCGGTCAGGTGCTGCGCTTCGAGCAGGCGCAGGCCGACAGCCACGAACTGCGCGGCACGGTGTACTGGCAGGTGCTGGAGCCCGAGCGCGCCGATGCGGTGATCGACGAGGCCGCGCAGCTGATCCGCCGCAGCGCGCTCGATGCGCTCAGCGTCGAGCCGACGCCGACTGCCGCTGACCGGCGCGACCTCGGCACGCGCATGAAGCAGGCGATCAACGGCGTGCTGCGCGAGCGCGGCGTGATGGTCACGCGGGTGGAGCTGGAGATCGCCTGAGCGGGGATCCGCGCAGCGCGGCGCCCAGGGGAGTTGCAAGCCCTTGCCCGCTTCGGCGGGTTTTCTTTTGCCCGCGGCCGGCCGGATACTCACCGGCCCTTGCCCCACCGGAACCGACATGACCGAGCGCGCCGCCCTGCAACGCCGTCTGGAACAGGGCATCGCCGCGCTCGGCCTCGCGCTGCCGCCGGACGCCGTGCCGCGTCTGCTCGACTACCAGGCCCTGCTGGCGCGCTGGAACGCCGCCTACAACCTCACCGCCGTGCGCGACCCGGCCGGGATGGTCACCCGCCACCTGCTCGATTCGCTGGCGATCCTGCCCTGCGTCACCGGCGCGACCCTGGCCGATCTGGGCACCGGCGCCGGCCTGCCCGGCATCGTGCTGGCGATCGCCGCGCCGGGGCGCGCGATCACCCTGATCGATTCCAACGGCAAGAAGGTGCGCTTCCTGCGCGAGGCGATCCGTGCGCTCAGGCTCGACGGCGTGCAGGCGGTGCAGTCGCGGGTGGAGGACGTACAAGGCTCGTTCGACTGCATCACCGCGCGCGCGTTCGCCAGTTTCGCCGACATGCTCGGCTGGGGCGGCCACCTGCTGGCACCCGGCGGGCGCTGGCTGGCGATGAAGGGCCGCCGCCCCGACGACGAGCTGGCCGGGCTGCCGCCGGGCTTCGTGCTGACCGCGATGCACGCGCTGGCCGTGCCGGGGCTGGAGGGCGAGCGCCATCTGGCGGTGATCGAGCACGCCTCCGCGCCCGCCCCGCGCGCGGCAGCCTGTTAATCTAGCTCTCCTTTTCGCCAGCGCACGGTACCGACGACACCATGGCCCGCATCATCGCTGTCGCCAACCAGAAAGGTGGAGTCGGCAAGACCACCACCGCCGTGAATCTCGCCGCGTCGCTGGCCGCCGCCAAGCGCAGGGTGCTGCTGGTCGATCTCGACCCGCAGGGCAACGCCACCATGGCCTCGGGCGTGGACAAGAACCAGGCCCGGCCGAACGGCTGCGAGGTGTTGCTGGAAGAGGCGCCGATCGGGCGGGCCATCGTCGCCACCGCGGCGCACTACGACCTGCTGCCCGGCAACGGCGACCTCACCGCCGCCGAGCTCAAGCTGATGGACGCGCTGGCGCGCGAGAGCCGGCTCAAGGAGCAGCTGGCCAAGGTGCGCGACAGCTACGACACCATCCTGATCGACTGCCCGCCCTCACTGCACCTGCTCACGCTCAATGCGCTCACCGCCGCCGACGGGCTGCTGATTCCGGTGCAGTGCGAGTACTTCGCGCTGGAGGGGCTCTCCAGCCTGCTCGACACGGTGAAGGCGGTGCGCCAGCGGCTCAATCCGCAGCTGGAGATCGAGGGCCTGCTGCGCACCATGTACGACGTGCGCAACAACCTCGGCAACGAGGTGTCGGCCCAGCTCACCCAGCATTTCGGCGACAAGGTGCTGCGCTCGATCATTCCGCGCAACGTGCGCCTGGCCGAGGCGCCCAGCCACGGCCAGCCGATCCACCTCTACGACCGCAGCTCGCGCGGCGCGATCGCCTACATCGGCCTGGCCGGCGAGATCATTCGCCGCGAGCGTGGCGTTCAGGCGGCGCTGGCCGCGCTGAGCGAGATGCACGACGACCACGCCGCCGCGCACGACGCGGCGATCGATCTTCACCAGGAGTAAGCATGGCCGCCAAGAAGCGTGGACTCGGACGCGGGCTCGACGCCCTGCTCGGCGGCGACGGCGCCGGTACGCCGTCGGTGATCGAGCAGGAGGGCGAGCTGCGCACGCTGCCGATCCAGCAGATCCAGCCGGGCGCCTACCAGCCGCGCCGCCACTGGAACGACGAGGCACTGGACGAACTGGCCGCGTCGATCCGGGCGCAGGGGCTGATCCAGCCGGTGGTGGTGCGCGCGATCGGCAAGAACCGCTACGAGCTGATCGCCGGCGAGCGCCGCTGGCGCGCCGCGCAGCGGGCCCAGCTGAGCGAGATCCCCGCGCTGGTCAAGGACGTGCCCGAGATGGCCGTGCCGGCGATGGCACTGATCGAGAACATCCAGCGCCAGGACCTCACCCCGCTGGAAGAGGCCGACGCGCTGAAGCGCCTGATCGACGACTTCGACCTCACCCATCAGCAGGCCGCCGAGGCGGTGGGCCGTTCGCGCGCATCGGTGTCCAACCTGCTGCGCCTCACCGAACTGCCGAACTCGATCAAGAAGCTGCTCGACGAGAGCAAGCTGGAGATGGGCCACGCCCGCTGCCTGCTCACCCTGCCCGAGCGCGAGGCCGAGGCGCTGGCGCTGGAGGCGGCGCGCAACGGCTGGAGCGTGCGCGAGCTGGAGGAAGCCGCGCGCAAGGCGCAGGCCGCGCCCAGGGGCAAGGCCAGGCGCACGCCGTCGCGCGACCCCAACATCGCCGATCTCGAACGCGAACTGGCCGAGCGCTTCGCCACCCGCGTCGAGCTGGCGCAGGGCCGCGGCGGCAAGGGCAAGCTGGTGATCCACTACCACAGCAACGACGAGCTCGAAGGCATCCTCGGCAAGATCCGCTGAATGTAGGAGCGCACCCTGTGCGCGAACGCTCTTGGCTCTGATGTCGATCAGGAGCAAGAGCGTTCGCGCACAGGGTGCGCTCCTACCGGCGGCGGGATCGGCGATAATCGCCCGCTCACCGCATTCCCTGGATCGGTCCTCATGCCCCAGCTCTCCGTCGTCGTGCCGGTGTTCAACGAGCGCGACAACATCCCGCCGCTGCTCGCCGAGATCGCCGCCGCGCTGCGCGGTCGGATCGATTACGAAGTGATCTACGTCGACGACGACTCCACCGACGACAGCCGCGCCGTGCTGGCCGCGCAGAAGGCGCAGCATCCGGAGCTGCGCGTGCTCCATCACGCGCACCGCAGCGGCCAGAGCACGGCGGTGTGGAACGGCGTGCGCGCGGCGCACTCGCCGTGGATCGCCACCCTGGACGGCGACGGCCAGAACGATCCGGCCGACATCCCGAAACTGCTGGCCGCGCGCGACAGCGCGGCCCCGGAGGTGCGGCTGTTCGCCGGCTGGCGCACCACGCGCCGCGACAGCTTCAACAAGCGGATCTCCTCGAAGATCGCCAACGCGGTGCGCTCGCGCATGCTCAGGGACGCCACGCCCGATACCGGCTGCGGCCTGAAGCTGTTCGAGCGCGAGGTGTTCCTGCGTCTGCCCTACTTCGACCACATGCATCGCTACCTGCCGGCGCTGGTCAAGCGCGCCGGCTTCCGGAGCCAGAGCGTGCCGGTCGGCCATCGCCCGCGTACGGCCGGCACCTCCAAGTACGGCATGCTCGACCGGCTGTGGGTCGGCCTGACCGATCTTCGCGGGGTGGCGTGGCTGATGCGCCGGGGCAAGGTGACCGCGGTCGAGGAGCTTTAGGACTGCGACCCTGACATTCCGCCACATCCGATAGTGCTGTGTCGCCGCTCCAGGCTGTCTGACCGCCGCGCGCTTCACGCGCGCTTCGCGGCGCGCATCAGGCGCAGGCGTATGCTCGGGGCTTTTCCCGGAGCCGGAGCGGGCGCATGGGCATCGTGGTCAAGCGCATCTATGCGCCGGCAAGTCCGGGCGACGGTTACCGGGTGCTGGTCGATCGGCTCTGGCCGCGCGGCGTGCGCAAGGAAGACGCCGCGCTGGACGCATGGCTGCGCGAGGTGGCGCCCTCGCCCGCGCTGCGCCGCTGGTTCGGTCACGACCCGGTGCGCTGGGAGGCCTTCCGCCACCGTTACGCTGCGGAACTCGACGCGCTGGCCGACCACTGGCGCCCGCTGGCCGACCGCGCCGCGCATCACCGGCTCACCCTGCTCTACGCGGCCCGCGACGAAGAGCACAACCACGCCGTGGCGCTGAAGAGCTATCTCGACAACTGGCTGCGCACGCACGGCCCGCGCTGAACCGCCCGGTCACTCCTCCGGCTGGCGATGCCGCAGCAAGCCTTGCCGACTCCACTCCTGCAGCGCGGCGCGAGCCCGCTCGCGGCCCAGCTCGATCAGCTCGCGTGCCCGGTAGAACTCGTAGGCGGTGGAGACGTTGCGCGGCATCTGGATCAGCAGATCCGGCGCGTACGCCGCCAGGCGCAGGCGCGCGAGGTTGGACTGCATCAGATCCATCGACTGGTTGAGCAGATCGAGTGCGCCCGGCATGGCGGGGCTCTCCGCGCCCGCATGGCCCGGTCGTAGTCGACCCAGCCACTCGCTGATCCGGCCGCGGTGGCTGGCATCGTCCTCCGTCTCCACCATCGCGGCGGCCGGAATTTCGGCCGGACCGTCCACGCTCACCGCGAACAGGTAGTCGGCGCGCTCGCGCATCAGCGGCGTCACCGGCACCGGGTTGAGCAGGGCGCCGTCAAGCAGCAGCCGGCCGTCGATGCGGTACGGCCGGAACACGGTGGGGATCGCGATCGAGGCGCGGATCGCGTCGAACAGCGAGCCGCGCGTGAGCCACACCTCGCGCTCGCGTTCGAGATCGGTGGCGACCGCGGTGTAGGCCAGCGGCAGCTGCTCGATGTGCACGTCGCCGATCAGCTCGCGCAGCGTGCCGATCAGCTTTTCGCCCTTGATGAAACCGCCGCCGGAGAAGGTCCAGTCGAGCAGCCGCAGCACGTCGATCCTGGCCAGCGCGGTGACCCAGTCGCGGTACACGTCGAGCTTGCCCATCGCGTGAATACCGCCGATCAGCGCACCCATCGAGGTGCCGGCGATCGCCACCACCTCGAAGCCGGCCGCCTCGATCTCCTCGATCGCGCCGATGTGCGCCAGGCCCTTGGCACCACCCGCGCCCAGCGCCAGCGCCACGGTGGGGCGCCCGCCGTGCGCGTCGCTGGCGGAGGTGGTCGGGATGTCGTGTCCGGCGGTCGGGGAATCGGGATCGGTCATGGGTTCGTGCCTGCGTCCGCGCTGGGGTGATGGGCCATAACATTGTGCAAACACCCGGATTTCGTACGATGCCAGAAAGGCACCGCAGCGGCGACCGCGACTTCCATGGCGGCGCTGGCGCGACCGATGACCTGCGGCGACCGTCTTTCCGGGAAATTTTCGATGCGCGCTATCTCACGACGACCGCTGACCGCGGCTGCCACCGGCTCCCCTGTCCGCGAGGGCGGCGCATGACGTGGCAGGCCTGGGCCACCGTGGCGGTGATCGTGGCGGCGATGCTGTTGTTCGCCAGCGAAAAGGTGCGCATCGACCTGGTCGCGCTGATGGCGCTGGCGGCGCTGGTGATCCTCGGCGTGGTGAGCCCGGCCGAGGCGCTGAGCGGCTTCAGCAACGAGGCGACGGTGACGGTGGCGGCGATGTTCGCGCTGAGCATGGGCATCGAACGCTCCGGCGCGCTGGAGCCGCTGAGCCGGCTGCTGATGAAGATCAGGCGACCGTGGCTGCTCACCCTGGCGCTGATGCTGGCCATCGCGCCGCTGGGCGCCTTCATCAAGAACATCGCGCTGGTCGCCACCTTCCTGCCGCTGGCGTTGAAGGTGTGCCAGCGCACCGGCACGGCGCCGGGGCGGGTACTGATGCCGATGGCCTTCGCCGCGCAGATGGGTGGCGTGTGCACGCTGATCGGCACCTCGTCCAACCTGCTGGCGGACACGCTGGCGCAAAAGCACGGGCTGCCGGCCTTCGGCGTGTTCGAGTTCACCCCGCTGGGCGTGCTGCTGGCGGTGGTCGGCATCGTGTATCTCATGCTCGTCGGTCGTTGGCTGCTGCCGCGGCAGATCGACACCGACATGCCGGTGGAGGCGGACATCGGCAAGTACGTCACCGAACTGGAGGTGACGGAAAACTCCTCGCTGCTGGGCAAGAGCATCGCCGACGCCAGCCTGGGCGAGCGCTACGGCGTGTACCCGCTGGAGCTGCTGCGCGGCGATCGCCGCACCTGGTCGCCGCGCTCGCAGCGGATCGCCCGCGGCGATGTGCTGCTGGTGCGCGGCGACTGGGACAAGATCGAGGAATTCCGTCGCCAGGCCGGCCTGCGCAACGCGCCGGAGGGCCACTACGCGCACGCCGACGACCGCCCGCGCGTGCTGGCCGAGATCATGGTCGCGCCGGCCAGTCCGCTGGAAGGGCGCCGCTTCGGCGAAACCGGCATCGGCTGGCGCTACGACGCGGTGGCGCTGGCGATCCACCGCCGCGGCGAGGTGCTGCGCGAAAAGCTCAGCGACGTCTCGCTCGCCGTCGGCGACGTGCTGCTGGTGCTGGTGGCCGAGGAGGCCATGGCCAACCTGCGCAACGACGAGTCGTTCATCGTGCTCAGCCAGCGCGAGAACGCACCGCGCACCCCGCACAAGGCGCTCTACGCCGTGGCGATCATGGCGGGGGTGGTCGTCGCCTCCGGGCTGCACTGGCTGCCGATCCCGATTGCCGCCATCTGCGGTGCCACCGCCATGGCGCTGGCCGGATGCTTCGGCCGTAAAGACGTCTACGAGGGCATGGACTGGAAGATCATCATCCTGCTCGGCGCGATCCTGCCGCTGGGCGTGGCGATCGAGAAGAGCGGTCTGTCCGCCGCCGTGGTCGGCTGGGGCCTGACCCTGGTCGGCAGCCACGGCCCGCTGGCCGCGCTGCTGATGATCTACCTGCTCACCGCGCTGCTCACCGAGCTGATGGGGCACAACCCCTCGGTGGTGCTGATGGTCGGTATCGCCGCCTCGGTGGCGCAGGCCATGCACGTCGACCCGCGGCCGTTCGTGGTGGCGGTGGCGTTCGCCGCGGCCACCTCGTTCGCCACCCCGGTCGGCTACCCCACCAACACCATGGTGTATTACGCCGGCGGCTACCGCTTCACCGACTTCATGAAGGTGGGCATCCCGTTGATCCTGCTGTTCTGCGCGCTGTCGATGTGGCTGATCCCGCGGTTCTGGCCGTTCCAGGCGGTGGCGCACTGATGCCTGTTCTCCCTCCCCCGTGGGGGAGAGGAGGCGAAGGTGCCGTGCGGGTTCGTTGTCCGGTGCATCGGAAGCGACTGTACAGTGCGGCAGCCGCCCGGATCGGTAGTTATCGGGCGTAGCCCGAGAGCGCCAGTTGCAGCAGGATCTTCATCTCCTCGCGCAGCGGCAGCGGTGCCACGATCTCCGCGTCTGGGCCGTACTTGAGCACGTCCATCAGCAGCTCGCGCGAGTTGGAGTAGGGCACCTGCAGCTCGTAGCGGCCGTCGGGCAGCCATTCGCCCTTCTGCTGCGAATGCCAGTGCTCGTCGGCGACCCAGCGCGCGGCGTGCGGCGAGAAGCGGATCGTCGCCCACGCCCTGGGCTTGCCGGCGAAGATGCCGTAGCTGGACGACAGCATCTCGTTGAGATCGCCGTCGGCGACGTCGATGGCGCGCTCGTCCAGCGCGTGCGGCTCCAGGATGCGGTCCACGGCGAAGCTGCGCAGCGCCTCGCGGTCGTGGTCCCACGCATCGAGGTACCAGTTGTCGCGGTAGTGGGTGAGCCGCTGCGGCGACACCGTGCGGCGGCTGTCCGAATGGGTGGTGCGCGCGCGGTAGCGGAAGCGCAGCTGGCGACGTTCGAGCACGGCGCCGGCGGTGATGCGGAACACCTGCTGGTCGAGCTTGCGTTCGCCCCAGGCGATCACCCGGATGCGTTCGATCGGCAGCGCCTTGCCGCTGCCCTGGTCGGACAGCAGGCCCTCGATGCGCGCCTTGAACGGCGCCAGCGCGCCGGCCAGCACGCCCGGCCCGCTGCGCCCGATCAGCTCGTTGAGCGCGAGCAGCGCGGCCAGTTCGTCGGAGGTGAGCCACAGTCCGGGCAGCTCGAAGCGCGCGCCTTCGCCGACCTCGTAGCGGAACGCGGCCTGCTCGCCGCCACCGCTCTCGATCGGCGCGCCCAGCGCGTCGCGCAGGAAGGCCACGTCGCGATACAGCGTGGCGCGCGAGCACTCCAGCTCGTCCATCAGCCGCGGCAGCGGTACCGGGTAGTGCGCCGATTTGAGCAGCCGGTGCAGGGTGAGGATGCGCTCGTAACGGTCCATGGCATATCGTCGAGGAAGGTCGTTGTGTAGCATGGGCACGCCCCCCGGCGGCCGCAAGAGCGATCGGTCGCCGTCATTGCCCCCTTGCGTTGCTGCGCGGTTCGACGCCATGACAACCCCGATGCAAGCCCCTCCCTCCATGCCTGGTGCCGGAGTCGATTCATCCGCTCGCTCCGGTGTGCGTGCGCCCGGCTATCCCACCGTCGCCCTGCAGGTGTTGGCCGACGTCGGCTACGGCATCTGGGTGTTGCAGGGGATGGCGCTGGCGTTCGGCATCTTCCGCGAGGGTCGCGGCGAGTCGCTGGTGCCGCTGGCGGTGGGCACGCTGTTCGTGCTCGCCGGGCTGATCGTGGCCAGCGTGCGCGTCCCCGGCCTGCCGGCCTGGCACGGCTGGCATCCGGGGCGGCACGTATGGCCCACGCGCCAGGCGCTGATCGCGCTGACGAGTTTCCTGCCGGTGCTGGCGGTGGCCGGGCTGACCCGCGGCGACAACGATTTCTGGGCCACCCGCCTGTCCGGCGCCGCGCTGATGCTGTGCAGCCTGGGCAGCCTGATCCAGGGCATGCCGCGCTGGGCGGCACCGGTGCCGCCGGGCGGCTCGGCCGTGTTGCCGGTGGGTCGGGTGATGGCGGCACTGTACGGCGGCGGCCTGTGGCTGTGGCTGTTCGTGGCGGCGGACGGCCGCCTCGCGATCGGCCCGGCGCAAGCGGAGCACCGGCCCTGGCTGCTGGGACTGCTGGTGATGGCCCTGCTGCTGGGGTTGATCGAGGGCATGCGCTGGCACGCGCTGCGCCTGTCCGGCAGCCCCCGCATCCCGCCGCGGGGTATCGTGCTGCCCGCGCGCTTCGCCGCGGCCCTGCTGGGCTACGCCGTGCCGTGCCTCGCCCTGCTGCTGGCCGATCGCTGGCAGGCCAGCGGCGCGCTGGCCCTGGTGGCGGCGCTCGGCGCCATGGTCGGGCGCGTGCTCGAGCAGTGGCTGTACGCCCGCGCGCACTGCCTCGCGGGGTCGGCCTTCGGCTGACGGTTGCTGCGCCTGGTTGATCAGAGCATTCCCCTTTAACGATTGGACCCCCTATCCCATGAAGAAAGCCCCCCTCGCCTTCCTGATGCTTGTCGCCTTCGCGGCGTCCGCCGTCCACGCGCAAAGCACGCCCAGCGACGATTCCAGCAGCGCCGGCAGCGGCGGCTGGAACGGCTCGGGCGAGCTCGGCTTTGCTTCCTCACGCGGCAATTCGCGTTCGGAAAACCTCAACGCCAAGCTTGGCCTGACCCAGGAGAACGAGCTGTGGAAGAACAACTTCTTCCTCAACGGCCTGCGCTCCAGGGGCGAGGTCACCGTGGTCGACTCCAACGGCAACACCCTCAACCGCTTCAGCACCACCGCCAACCGCTACGACGGCGGTGCCTCGGTGGGCTACAAGCTCGATCCGCGCAGCTACATCGTGGGCGCGGCGCGCTACGAGCACGACGACTTCGGCGCCAACCGGTGGCAGGGTACGGTGTCGCTCGGCTACGGCTATATCGCGCTGAAGAACCGGCGCACCGAGCTGTCGTTCGAGCTCGGTCCCGGCTACAAGCGCTACCGGCCGGCCGACGAGCTGCAGGACGTGGGGGGCGTCACCGTGCCGGTGCGCCAGGCCAGCGTGGGCGAGGGCGTGGCGCGCGGCCTGGTGAACTACAAGTACCGGCTCACCGACAACACCGCGTTCGAGGACACCCTGCTGGCCGAAGCGGGTTCGAAGAACAAGTACTACCAGAACGACGCCGGCCTGTCGGTCAGCATGACCAAGAAGATGGCGCTCAAGCTCGGTTTCCAGGTGCGCTACAACAGTGACACCCAGCCCGGCACGAAGAGCACCGACACGCTCACCACCACCAACCTGGTCTACAACTTCTGACGACCGACAACATCGCCGATCGAAGACGAAAAGGCCGGCTGCGCGCAGCCGGCCTTTTTCGTGCGTGCGCGGCGGCGCTCAGTGGCCGCGATCGAGCAGGCTGCGCGCACCCTGCGCCAGCAGCGCCGCGGCCACCTCGCGCCCCAGCGCTTCCGGCGCGTGCGCCGGACCCTGCGCCGCGGCCACGATCAACCGGCCGTCCGCCGCGTCGCCGACCAGGCCGCGCAGGTCGAGTCCGTGCTCGGTGCGCACGCACCACGCGCCCACCGGCACCGTGCAGCTGCCGCCGAGCGCGCGGTTCATCGCGCGCTCGGCGGTGACGGTGACGCGGGTGTCGGCGTCATCGAGCGCGCGCAGCAGCGCGAGCACCGCCGGCTGGTCCTCGCGCGCCTCGATCGCGATCGCCGCCTGCCCCGGCGCGGGCAGCCACTCCGGCGGCACCAGCAGGCTGCGGATGCGTCCGCCCAGGCCCAGCCGCTCCAGCCCGGCGCAGGCGAGCAGGATCGCGTCGTAGTTGCCGGCATCGAGCCGGGCCAGACGCGTGCCGACATTGCCGCGCAGGTCGATCGGTTGCAGATCCGGCCGTGCCGCGCGCAGCTGCGCCTGCCGGCGCAGCGAGGAAGTGCCCACGCGCGCGCCGTGCGGCAGTGCCGCCAGGTCGGCGTAGTGGTTGCTCACGAACGCGTCGGCGGCATCGGCGCGCGGCAGGATCGCCGGCAGCGTGAAGCCCGCTTCCAGTTCGGCCGGTACATCCTTCAACGAGTGCACGGCAAGCTCGGCGCGGCCTTCCAGCATCGCCACTTCCAGCTCCTTGAGGAACAGCCCCTTGCCGCCGATCGTCGCCAGCGGGCGATCGAGGATCTCGTCGCCGCGCGTGCTCATCGGCACCAGTTCCACCACCAAGCCGGGATGCGCCGCGCGCAGCAGCGTCGCCACATGCTCGGCCTGCCACAGCGCGAGCGCGCTCTTGCGGGTGGCGATACGCAGGGTGGTCGGGGTCATGCTTCGCTCCGCGGACGGGTGTGCAACGCCGCATTGTCGCGCAGATCGGCCGGCGGACCCGCCCCTGCGGCACTGCCGCCGCGTCAGCCCGTGCGCAGCAGCCTGCGCAGCGCCGGCAGGTTGCGGCGGCTGACCTCGGGCTGCTGCCCGGTGCCGGCCAGGCGGGCCAGGGTGCGGCCGTCGGCCAGCGTCCTCAGGCCGACCAGCCGCGCATGCGGTACCAGGCAGTTGCGGTGCAGGCGCACCAGCTGCTGGGGGTAGGTGTCTTCCAGCTGGCGCAACGATTCCTCGATCAGCAGCTCGCCGCCGGTGTGCTGCACGGTGACGTACTTCTCGTCGGCCTGCAGCAGGATCACCTCGTCCAGCGCGATGCGCACCTGCTCGCCGCGCAGCCGTCCGTGCAGGTAGCCGGACGGCTCGCGCGGCGCGGCGTCGAGGCGCCGTGCCGCGCGCTGCAGCGCTTCGCGCAGCCGCTCCAGCCGCACCGGCTTGAGCAGGTAGTCGACCGCGCCCAGCTCGAACGCCTCGATGGCGTGGTTCTCGTAGGCGGTGCAGAACACCACCTGCGGCCGCGCGCGCGCGCCCAGCCGATGCGCCAGCGCGGTGCCGTCCAGGCCGGGCATGTTGATGTCCAGCAGCAGCACGTCCGGCGCCAGTTCGCCGATCGCCGCCAGCGCCGACTCGCCGTCGCCCACGCTGCCGGCCACCTCCACGCCGTCGCACTCGCCGAGCAGGGCGACCAGGCGCATCCGCGCCAGCGGCTCGTCGTCGACGATCAGTACGCGCATCGCGCCGCTCCGATCACGTGATGCCGCCGCTCAGCCATGGCGGGCGGCCTCCAGCGGCAGCCGCAGCCGCACCACGAAGCGCTCGCCCTGCGGGCCGGCGTCCACCCGCGCGCGCGCGCCGTAGCGATACGCCACGCGCTGGCGCACGTTGTCCAGGCCCAGGCCGTGGCCGCCCGCCGACGGTTGCTCCGGCAGCGGATTGGCGATCTCGATCCACACCATGCCCGGTTCGCGGCCCCCGGCCAGCACGATCTCGCCGCCCCCGCGGCGCGGCTGGATGCCATGGCGCACCGCGTTCTCCACCAGCGGTTGCAGCAGCAGGCGCGGCAGCGGGAAGTCCGGCGGCAGGCCCTCGAGTTCGCGCCGCACGCGCAGACGCTCGCCCAGGCGCAGCTGCTCGATCGCCAGGTAGCGCTCGACCAGGTTGAGTTCTTCGGCGAGCGTGCCGTCGCCGCCGCGGTGCTCGCCCAGCGCGGCGCGGAACAGCTCGGAGAGGTCTTCCACCGTGCGCTCGGCGGCGTCCGGGTCCACCCGTACCAGCGCGGCCACGGTGTTCATGCTGTTGAACAGGAAGTGCGGCCGGATGCGCGCCTGCAGTGCCGCCACCTGCGCGCGGGCGGCGGCAGCCAACCGCAGCTGCCACTGCGCCAGTACGTAGAAGTAGCGCAGCATGGCCGCGCCGAGCAGGGCGGCGATCAGCGCGTTGTCGCGCACGAACTGCTGGTAGCCGCCGTGGATCAGCGCCATGCCCAGGGTGGCGTCCATCCAGCGCGCCGCGGCGCTGGCGGCGATCACGATCAGCACGATCGCCAGCCACACGCCCGCATACGGCATCGCGCCGGACAGCCGCTGCAGCCACGGTCGCGCCTTGCACAGGGTGAGCGTCACCAGTACCGCCAGCCACGCCACGAACAGCATGCCCACGCTGTAGCCGCGCCAGCCGAAGCGGGTGTCCGGCGCCAGCCACATCAGCGTCACGGTGAGCGCGCCCACCAGCAGCAGCGTGAACAGCGCCGGCAGCCGGCAGAAGTCCGGCAGGGGCAGTTGTTCGCGGGGCGGGCGCGGGGTGGATCGCATCGGCGCAGTATGCCGCAGCGCTGGTGCCGGTCGGTCAGCCGCGCAGGCGCTCGCCGAGCCAGCCGCGCAGGTCGGCGATTTCCTCGGCGCAGACCGAGTGCGGCATCGCGTAGGTGTGCCAGTCGACCGCGTAGCCGAGCGCTTCGAGGGCCGCGCGCGAATCCAGCCCGCGCTGCAGGATCACCACCGGATCCATCGTGCCGTGGCCCCAGAAGATCGGCACGCCGGCGTTGGCCGTGCTGCGCTCGGCGGCGAGCGCCTGGCCCAGCGGCAGATAGGTGGACAGCGCCACGATGCCGGCCAGCCTCTGTGTGTGGCGCAGGCCTGCCGCCAGCGCGATCGCGCCACCCTGCGAGAATCCGGCCAGCACGATGCGCTCGCCGGGCACGCCGCGCTCGTGCTCGCGCGCGATCAGCGCCTCCACCGCGGCGATCGACACGCGCATGCCGGCCTCGTCCTGCCGGCTCATCAGGTCGAAGCCGACGATGTCGTACCAGGCGCGCATCGGCAGGCCGCCGTTGACCGTCACCGGACGTACCGGCGCATGCGGAAACACGAAGCGCAGCGCCGGCCAGTCGGGTGCCACCAGCTCCGGCACGATCGGCGCGAAGTCGTGACCGTCGGCGCCCAGCCCGTGCAGCCAGATCACGCTGTGGGTGGGATCGGTACCGGTTTCGCGCTCGACGGTGGGCAGCAGGCTCATGCGGGGGACTCGACAGCGGAAAAGGGGTCCCAGTCTCCACGATGGCCGGGGACGCTGCCAGCTGCGCCGGCGACAGGCCGCCGCCGTGCGCCGCCGGACCTGGCGCAATTCCTTACGTGCCACCCATGACCTTGGGCGGTAGGCACGGCATGCCGGGGCTGGTTACGCTCAGAGGTATTGTCACCGTGGAGTCACCCATGCACCGAACCGTGCTCGCGGGCCTCGTCGCCCTGCTCGTGCTGCCCGCCCATGCCGCCATGCCGGCACCGGCGGTGCTGGACATGCAAACCATCATGGCCGATCCGGACTGGATCGGGCATCCGGTGCAGTCGCCGTACTGGAGCGTCGACGGCCGCGCGATCTACTACCGGGTGCAGCGCGACGGCAGTCCGGTGCGCGATCTGTATCGCGTCGATCCCGCCACCGGGAAGGGCGGGAAGCTCGATCCGGCCGCCGTGGCGCAGGCCGACGGCCCGGCGGTGTTCGACCGCGACCACACGCATGCCGCCTTCATCCGCCACGGCGACGTGTTCGTGGTGGATCTGGCGAGCGCTCGGCGCCGGCAGGTCACCCGCACGCCGGAGCAGGAATCCGCGCCGCAGTTTTCCGCCGACGGTCGCGCGCTGCAGTACCGCCAGGGCAACCACTGGTACACCTACGACCTCGCCAGCGGCGTGAGCGCGCCCGCCGCCGTGCTCAAGTTCGCCGACGACCCGCACGTCGAGAAGCCCGATACGCTGCGCGACCACCAGCGCGCCCTGTTCAGCACGCTGCGCCAGCTCAAGGCCGACAAGGACGCCGTGCGCGCGCAGCAGAAGGTGCTGGAAGCCGCCGACCCCGGTCGCGCGCCCGAGCCGTTCTGGCTGGGCGACAAGATCACCGCGGTGGACACCGAACTCTCGCCCGACGGCCGCTGGATGCTGCTGGTGACCGAGCCGAAGGACGCGCCCAGGGGCGAGGCGCCGAAGGTGATCCACTACGTCACCGACTCCGGCTACACCGAAGCGAAGGACGCGCGCACCTACGTCGGCCGCAAGGATCCGATCCCGCAGTCGCTGCTGCTGCTCGACCTGGCGAAGCACGCCACCTACAACCTCGACACGGCGGTGCTGCCCGGCATCAAGGACGACCCGCTCAAGGCCTTGCGCGCCCAGGCGATCGCCGCCCGCGAGAAAGCCGGCGACAGCGCCGGCGCCAAGGCGCTGAAGGCGCCGAAGGTCCGCCCGGTGCACATCGTCTCCGGCGAGAACGACGGCTCGGGCGGCGGCATCGTGTGGAGCGACGACGGCTCCCGGCTCGCCATCCAGTTGCGCGCGATCGACAACAAGGACCGCTGGATCGCCAGCGTCGATTTCGCCCGGCACGCACTGGTGAACCAGCAGCGCCTGCACGACGACGCCTGGATCAACTGGAACTTCAACGATTTCGGCTGGCTCAGGGACGACCGCACGCTGTGGTACCTGAGCGAGCAGACCGGCTGGTCGCAGCTCTACGTCAAGCCGCTGGACGGCAAGGCGAAGCAGCTCACCGCGGACAGGTTCGAGATCAGCCACCCGCAGTTGAGCGAGGACGGTCGCTGGTTCTACGTGCGCTCCAATCGCGTGGCGCCGTACAGCTACGACGTCTACCGCGTGCCCGTCACGGGCGGCGAGCTGACCCGCATCACGCATTACCAGGGCATGGACCAGTTCGCACTGTCACCGGACGGCACGCAGCTGGCCGTGCTGCATTCGGCGCCCTACGTGTTCGACCAGCTGGCGGTGCTGCCGGCCACCGGCGGCACGCCGCGCGAACTGACCGACACCATGAAGCCGGCCTACATGGCGCACCACTGGATCGCGCCGCAGATCGTGCAGGTGCCGTCCTCGCACGGTGCCGGCGCGATCTACGCCAAGTACTACGGTCCGGCGCACGAGACCGACGCCCCGGCCTCGCGCCCGGCGGTGATCTTCGTGCACGGCGCCGGCTACACCCAGGACGTGACGCTCGGCTCCACCTACTACTTCCGCGAGCAGATGTTCCACAATCGGCTGGTGCGCAAGGGCTACGTGGTGCTGGACATGGACTACCGCGCCTCGGAAGGCTATGGCCGCGCCTGGCGCACCGCGATCTACCGGCAGATGGGCCATCCGGAGCTGGAGGACATCCTCGACGGCAAGGCCTGGCTGGTGCAGCACCACGGCGTCGATCCCAAGCGCGTGGGCATCTACGGCGGCAGCTACGGCGGCTTCATGACCGAGATGGCACTGCTGCGCGCGCCGGGCGAGTTCGCCGCCGGCGCGGCGCTGCGTCCGCCGTCGGACTGGGTCACCTACAACGCCGAATACACCTCGAACATCCTCAACGATCCGCAGCTCGACCCGGAGGCGTACAAGACCAGCTCGCCGATCGAGTACGCGGCCAACCTGAAGGACCCGCTGCTGATCGAGCACGGCCTGATCGACGACAACGTGATGACCGCCGATTCGATCCGCCTCTACCAGCGCCTGATCGAGCTGCACAAGAAGAACTTCTGGATCTCGCTCTATCCGCTGGAGCGGCACGGCTTCGTGCATGCGGACTCCTGGTACGACGAGTACCGCCGCATCGACGAGCTGTTCGATACCTGGCTCGCGCCCAACCCGCCGGTGCGCTGACCTGCGGCGTGGCTGCGTGAGCTTACGCGGCGTTCCAACAGTCGAGCCGTGGAACGAGTGAGTGGCTCTGGGCCATATAGTGCGAAACGCCAGCTATCTAGGCAGTCGGATTGGTGCCAAAAGCCTCATGGTGCGCCGTTGTTGCACGTGCGGTCTCGGCGTATATACAGGCTAAAGCTTCCCTTATTGAATTCGATATAGGTTGTATATACAATGGCGGGCCTAGCATGGAGGCGTGCAGCATGGGTTTTCGGTTCGATCCAGAAGTCATCACGAAGTTGCGCGACAAGCACGACGTGACGCAGAAGGAAGTGATGGAGTGCTTTGCAAACGGCGAGGCGATCTATTTCGAAGACACGGACGAAAAGCACCAGACAGATCCGCCGACGTGGTGGTTTATGGCGCCGACTAACCGGAACCGCATGCTTAAGATCTGCTTCATGCGAAAGGACGGCGACATCGTCATCAAGACCGCCTTCCAACCGCAGAGCCACATGCATCTTGAACGTTATCGCCAGCTGGCAGGCTTGCCATCATGCTGGCCATCAGAGGAGTGAAGCCATGGACAAGAAGATCCCGGGAACCGCAGAAAACTGGGAGAGTGGCAAGCTGGGTCTCAACGAGGCTACCGCACGCATTGCATCGCCTGAAGAGATCGCCGCCATTGAGCAAGCCGTGGGGCTCAACATGCAGCCCATCTCGATCCGGCTGCAGAAGGATCTGGTGAACGTATTGAAGGAGATTGCCCGCTACCGAGGTATCGGTTATCAACCTATGATCCGTGACTTGCTGCAGCGTTGGGCGGTGGGAGAGATCTCCACGATCCTGGACGAGCGCGCGCGTGAAGCGAAGCTCAAGAAGGAAGAGATCGAGCGGGGCGAATCGTTGGCCGGAGATCTAAGAAAGATTGCCTGATCATTGGGTTCGCATCCGAAAAAGCCCGCTCCAGCGGGCTTTTTCATGCCCTCGGCCTCAGCCGCGCAGCGAGTGCACCAGCATGTAGATCGCCACCGCGATGATCATCCCGGCGAAGATCGCGTTGAGCGCGCCGCGGGTCTTGGCCAGCTTCCTGGCACCGAGCGCGCCCAGCCAGCCGCCGGCCACGCCGCCGCCGATGAAGGCGGCGGCGACCGGCCAGTCGATCAGGCCGGAGAACGCGTAGTTGGCGGCGGCGGTGAGACCGAACGCGCCCACCGCGAACAACGAGCTGCCGATGGCGTGGATGATCTCCATGCCGCTGGCCAGCATCAACCCCGGCACGACCAGGAAACCGCCGCCGATGCCGAAGAAGCCCGACAGCGCGCCGGCACCCAGCCCCACGCCGGCCAGGCGCGGGTTGGCGTGCGGCAGCGGGTAGCGGTCCGGGCCGCCGCCGCGGCGGCCGCGCAGCATCAGCCCCGCCACCACGAGCATCAGGACCGCGAACAGTACCAGCAGCCGCTGGCCGTTCACCGCCTTGCCGATGGTCGAGCCGATGAAGGCGCCGACCACGCCGGTGGCGGCGAAGATGAAGGCCGCCTTCCAGCGCACGTGGCCGGCGCGCGCGTGCGGAATCAGGTTGGCGAACGCGTTGAGCGACACCGCCAGCGCGCTGGTGCCGATCGCCAGGTGCGGATCGCGCACGCCGACCACGTAAAGCAGCAGCGGCACGGCCAGGATCGAGCCGCCGCCGCCGATCAGCGCCAGCGAGAAACCGACGGCCGAGCCGCAGGCGATCGCCAGCAGGGCCTGCATCAGGTCGAAGGTGGGCATGGCGCGGTTCTCGCGGTCAGTCGTGGCAGAACTGGTCGAACAGGGTCTGCATCAGCGCCTGCACACGTTCGTCGCTGATGTGGTAGTAGATCGACTGGGCCTTGCGCCGGCCGCTCACCACGCCGTCGCGGCGCAGCAGCGAGAGATGCTGCGAGACCACGCTCTGCGCCAGCCCCAGCGCCTGCGCCAGCTCGCCCACCGAGCGCTCGCCCGCAATCAGCTGGCACAGCAGCATCAGCCGGTTGTGGCTGGCCATCGCCTTGAGCACGGCGATCGCCTCGTCGGCGCGCGCGTGCAGGCGCTCGATCGGGGGTGCCGCGTGCGACGCGGCGAGGCTGGTCGGGCGGCCGGGCATCATGGCCGCCTGAACGCATGCAGGCGCGATGCGAATGTGGTGAGGTCGTAGCCGGCCGACGCGGCGCGCGCCAGGATCGCCTGGTCGTCCAGCGACGCTGTGGCCTGCAGCGCCCACAGCATGGTCGAGCGGGTGCCGGTGCGGCAGAACGCCAGTATCGGCGCCGGCAGCTCGGCGAGCGCCTGTGCGAAAGCCCGCGCCTGCGCGTCCTGCACCTGGCCCGATACCACCGGGATGTGGCGATACGCGAGGCCGCCCGCACGGGCGGCCTGGGCCAGTGCGCGGCTGGCGGGCTGGTCGGGTTCCTCGTCGTCGGGGCGGTTGTTGATCACGCTGCGGTAGCCCTGCGCGGCCAGCGTGGCGAGGTCGGCCTCGCTGATCTGCGGGGCCACGCTGAGCGTGTCGGTGAGGCGCTTGATGGAGGTCATGGTCAATTCCTCGCGGGAAGCAGGTACGGCGCGGAGCGAGTGGAATCAGAGCGCGTCGAGCGGGATCTTCAGATAGCTCACGCCGTTGGCCTCCGGCGGCGGCTTGTGGCCGGCGCGCATGTTGATCTGCACCGAGGGCAGGATCAGCCTGGGCATCGCCAGCGTGGCGTCGCGCGCGGTGCGCATGGCCACGAAGTCCGCCTCGGTGACGCCGTCGCGCACGTGCAGGTTGCCGCGCTTCTCTTCGCCCACGGTGGTTTGGCAGACGTATTCGTCGCGATCCGGTGCCTTGTAGTCGTGGCACAGGAAGATGCGGGTGGACTCCGGCAGCGCGTAGATCTTCTGGATCGAGCGGTACAGCGTGGCCGCGTCGCCGCCGGGGAAGTCGCAGCGGGCGGTGCCGTAGTCGGGCATGAACAGCGTGTCGCCGACGAACGCCGCATCGCCGATCACGTGGGTCATGCACGCCGGCGTGTGGCCGGGCGTGTGGATCGCCACCGCCTCGATGTTGCCCACGCGGTAGTGCTCGCCGTCGCTGAACAGGTGGTCGAACTGGCTGCCGTCGCGGGCGAATTCACTGCCTGCGTTGAACAGCTTGCCGAAGGTGTGCTGCACGGTGCGGATGTGCTCGCCGATGCCCAGCCTGCCGCCCAGTTGCTGCTGGATATACGGCGCGGCGGAAAGGTGGTCGGCATGCACGTGGGTGTCGATCACCCAGTCCACGCCGAGGCCGTGCCCGCGCACCCAGGCGACGATGGCGTCGGCCGAATCGTGGCGGGTGCGGCCGGAAGCGGGGTCGTAGTCGAGCACGCTGTCGAGCACCGCCGCGCGCCCGGTGGCCGGGTCGGCGACGACGTAGCTGAAGGTGTTGCTGGGCTCGTCGAAGAATGCTTTGACCTGGGGCTGTTGCATCGTGATCTCCTTCGCTTGTTCGCTTGAGGGCGCGCGTTCAGCCGCGCGCCGCGGGAATCCTGGCCGCCAGCCACCAGCCGGCGAGCATCGTGGCGATCAGCACGCCCAGCGCAGGCGTGGCGGCCGACAGCGAGGCCAGCGCCGGACCCGGGCAGTAGCCGGCGATGCCCCAGCCGATGCCGAACAGCGCCGCGCCGCCAACCAGTCGCGCGTCGAAGGTGCGCGCCGCGGGCAGCTGGAAGCTCGGCTCGAACAGCGGCCGGCCGCGGCGGAACACCAGCCGGTAGCCGATCGCGGTGGTCAGCACGGCGCCGCCCATCACGAAGATCAGGCGCGGATTCCAGGCGCCGAACAGATCGAGGAAGCCCAGCACCACGGCCGGCTGGGTCATGCCGCCCAGGCTCAGGCCGAGGCCGAACACCAGACCGGCCACGAGGGCGATGGCGATTTTCATGGTCAGGCCACTCCGAGCAGGTGACGCAGGACAAATACCGTGGCGATACCGAACGCCATGAACACGCCGGTGGCCAGCAGTGAACGCGGCGACAGGCAGGCGATGCCGCACACACCGTGACCGCTGGTGCAACCGCTGCCCAGCCGCGTACCCACGCCCACCAGCAGGCCGGCCAGCGCCATCAGCGGCAGGCTCACCTGCGGCGCGCCGATGCCGTTGTCCTGGCCGAACAGGCTCAGCAGCAGCGGCCCGGCGATCAGGCCGATGACAAAGGCCACGCGCCAGCCGCGGTCGCCGCGATGGCCGATGAACACGCCGCTGGCGATGCCGCTGATGCCGGTGATCCGGCCCAGGCCGGCCATCAGCAGCGCCGCGGCGCCACCGATCAGGACGCCGCCGAGCAGGGACGAGAGGTAGTGATGCATGGTGTCCGGTTCATATATTCAAAGATGCGAATATATTAGATGGCACCATCTCCGACGCAAGCCCCACGCGACGCAAGCCCCGCCTGGCGCATCGGCGAATCTGCCCAGCCGGCTCAGCGCGGGCCGAAGATCGCCTTCAGCTGCGCGTTCGGCAGCATGCCGGCGGCCATGTGGATGCTGCCGTCGGCGTCGCGGTACACCGTGGCCGGCGTGCCCTGCACGCCGAGCTTGTCCATCAGTTCGCCGTTGGCCACCAGCGCCGCCTCGACCGTGGGCGCCAGCGTCTTGGCCGGCGCCACGGTGCTGCGGCCGAAGCTCTGTTCGTGCTGGCGCAGGGCGGCCAGCGGATCGGCCGCGCCCAGGATCGCCGCGGCCCGATACGGGCTGGTCGGCGAGATCACCGCCACCAGGATGTGCCGCACCTGCACGTCGCCGCCGGCCAGCAGCGGCTGGGTGGCGGCCCACAGCTTGTGGCAGTACGGGCACTCGGTGTCGGTGAACACGTAGACGATGCGGCGCGGGTGGCTGGCGCCCTCGGCGATGTAGCGCGTCCTGCCGAGCGCGGCCCAGGTGGCGTCGTCCAGCGCCGGGGCCGCGGCCACTGCCATGCTGTCGCTGGTGAGGTCGTTGCCGGCGCGGTCGTACAGCGAGCCGATCAGCGTGTGCTCGCCGTCCGGCAGCAGGTAGACCGGCAGCGCACGACCGCGGTACTCGCCGACGAAGCCGCGGTAGCCGTCCGGCGCCTTCAGCGGGCCCTTGATGGTGATGCCCTTGGCGGTCAGCGCCTGCACCGGCGGCGGCAGCGGCGCCTCGCTGGCGGGGGTGCAGCCGATCATGGCCAGGGTCAGGAGGCAGGCAAGCCAACGGTTCAAGGGGATTCTCCGGTTGCGGTGGGGGTGGCTGCGATGCGTTGCAGGGACTCGGCCAGGGTGGCCGCCGACAGCTCGCCCAGATGGGTGTCGCGCAGCCGGCCGTGCGTGTCGATGAACAGCGTCGTCGGATAGCCGCGCACGTTGTAGTGGGCGCCGAACGCGCCGCTGCTGTCGAGCAGCACGTGCCGCGGCGTCAGCTGCTGCCCGGCAAGAAACCGCTGCACGGCGTCGGCCGATTCGCCGGCGTCGACAAATACGAAGCGCACGTCGGGCCGGCGCTTCTGCGCCTGCACCAGCATCGGCAGTTCGCGTTGGCACGGCCCGCACCAGGTGGCCCAGACGTTGATCACCAGCGGCTGGCCGGCCAGCGTGCCGATCGCCACGCTGCGGCCGTGCAGATCCGCCAGCGCCAGCGTGGGCAGGGGCAGGTGGGTGGCCTGTTCCAACCGCAGTGCGGTGAGGCTGACCAGCCCCCAGGCGAGGCCGCCCGCCGCCAGCGTGAGGACGAGCGGGCGGCGCCGCGCCGGGTGTCGCGCGGCCACCACGCCGGCAGCGGCCAGCACGGCGAGCGCGCCGGCCCATGGCACGAAGCCGCCCACGCGCGGATCGATCAGGCTGCCCGGCTCGCGGGCGTACTCCGGCCACCAGCGGACGACGTGCGCCAGCCGCGCGACCAGCACGCCGGCGGCGAGCAGCCACCACAGCGTGCCTTCCACGCGCGGCATGCCGCGCCGGTGCCCGCGTGCGTCCACCGCCAGTGCCACCACCACGCCGGCGAGCAGGGCGAGCGGTCCGGTGGCGAGCGCCCAGGGTCCGAAGTTCATGCCGACCAGCCGCTGGCGCGATTGCCCTTCGGGCTGCGCACCTGGTTCCAGTCCACTGCGCGGAAATATTGCGCCCCCGGCGCGTGCACGCCCCAGTCCGCCGAGGCCGCGTAGTGCAGCCGCCTCAGCAGCTGCTGGTCGACATGGCGATAGCCCGACCACGGGTACGCGTCGAAAAACACCGTGCCGCCCACCGTGGTCGTGCCCGCCGGCGTGTCGACGGCATGCGCGCCGGCGGCCACGGCCAGTGCGAGGAAAACCGAAGCGATCGCCGTCGCCGCGCGCCGGAGCAGGGCGAAAGCAGTCATCGCGCACCCCGGCGCCTGGCCGGCCGGGCGCCCAGCAGGTGGCCCTTGACGGTGGTGCCGTAGAGCGACATCGGCGTGTCGTGGAAATCCCTGCGCGTCTGCGCGAGGTCGCCGGTGAAGCGCGGGTCCTGCGGGCGTTCGTGGGCATCCATGTACATCGCCACGTCCCACGCGTCCTGGTCGCTCAGCGTGTTGCCGCGGCTCTGCGGCATGTTGGCCTTGATGAAGGCGGCGGCGTTGTCCAGCTCGTGCATGCCGGCGCCCCAGTTGAACGAGTCTGGACCCCACAGCGGCGGGAACACGTAGCGCCCGGCCACCTTCTGGCCCTGGCCGTCGCTGCCGTGGCACAGCGCGCAGTCGCGCTGGAACACCGCCGCGCCGCGCGCGTAGTCCGGTGGCTGCGGCGGCTTGAAGCCCTGCTTGGGATAGCCTGCGCCGTCCAGTTTCACGCCGATCGGCGCGCCGCTGGACAGCCAGAAGGCATAAGTCTCCAGCGCCAGCATCTCGCGGCTGTCCAGCGGCGGCGCCTTGCCGTTCATGCTGTACCTGAAGCAGTCCTGCAGGCGCTCGCCGAAGCTGTTCACGTGCCTGTTCTTGCTGCGGTAGGCCGGATACCTGCCGTAGGCGCCCCACAGCGGCGCCGAGTTCGGCAGGCGTCCGGCGTCCAGATGGCAGTTGGTGCAGGCCAGCCCGTTGCCGACATAGGCCGGCGCCTTCTGCGCGGTGTGCACGAACAGCGCGCGCCCCTCGCGCACCATGTCGCCGAACGGGCCTTCGGGGATCGCCGACTCCGGCGGCGGCGTGAAGGCGGTGGCGGGCGTCGGCACGAGTGGCTTCGCCGTCGACGCGGTGTGCGCAGGCGCGGCCGGTGTGGAGGCCGGTGTGGCCGGCCCCGCGTCGCTGGCGGGGGACGAGGGCTGACAGGCGGCCAGCAGCACCGCCGTCATCGCCGGGAGCAGGAGTCGATGGCGCGTCATGGCGTGGTCTCCGCATGGTCCAGCGGTTGCGCGGCGAACCATGCCGCCACCGCGTTGACGTCTTCTTCGTCCAGCGCGGTGCTGATGTGCTGCATCAGCGCCAGCGGGTCGTTGTGCCGGCGGCCCTGCTGCCAGGCCTTGAGCTGGGCGGCGAGGTACGCGGCCGGCTGCCCGGCCAGCGGCGGGAACGCCGCGCCCACGCCCACGCCACCCGGTCCGTGGCATTGCTCGCAGGCCGGCACCTGGCGGCTCCAGCGACCGCGGGTGGCCAGCAGCGCGCCGCGGCTATCCGGCGCGGGCGACGGCGTGGCCGGCCTGGCCAGCGCGGCCGGCAGCGGCAGCTGGCTGTAGTACTCGGCCAGCGCCTGGCGTTCCTCGCTGGAGAGCGCCGTGGCGATCGGTTTCATCACCGGATCGTCGCGGCTGCCGTCGGCAAAGCTGTCCAGCTGGCGGCGCAGATAGACCGCGTCCAGCGCAGCCAGCCGCGGAAAGCCGTCGGCCACCTGGCCGCCGCCGTCGATGCCGTGGCAGTCCAGGCACGGTGGTGCGCCCTTGCCGTTGCCTTGGCTGGCGAGCTGCGCCGCGTCCAGCGCGTGTGCCGCCGGCGCGGCCAGGGCGGCGGCCAGTGCGCATGCGGCCACGACACTCCATCGACGGTTCATCGTGCGTTCTCCCTGCGGCTGCCGAACACGCGGCTGCTACAGCGGCATCAGGGCATAGCCCTGACGCTGCAAGTCGGCGATGGTGGTCAACGCGGACAGGGCCAGCGTGACATGGCGGTCGATCGCCTCGTACGGGTAGCCGTGCTCGGCCACCGCCTGCCCGCACACCGCCACGTCCACCCCGGCCTCGCGCAACCGGGCGATCAGCGGCAGGTTGGGGTTGTCCTGGCCGAACGCGGTGCGGTAATGCGCGTCGTCCAGCGCCAGCGGCGTGGCGGCGCCGGAGGCCACCGCGACGAAGTGCAGATGCTCCAGCGGCACGTCCGCGCCGGTGTACAGATTCACGCTGCGCGCGAGCCGCTGCAGGCCCGGATTGAGCTGGTCGGGCTTGCCCGCGCCGGCGAGGCTGAAAACCACCTTGCAGGAGGCCCTGGGATCGGGTTGGTAATGCGCCTGCGGCAGCGGATGGATCCGCCCGGCGCCCTCGATGGTGGGCGTGATCCAGAAGCCGTCGGTCGGCATGGCGCCCGCGCCGGTCAAGGCGAGGCCGAGCACGGCGGCCAGCGTGGCGGGTTTCATCGGATCGCCCCCTGGCGCTTGCGCCAGAGCCGGAACCTCGGCACACAGGCTGGTGAGCAGCGCGGGCAGCTGGCCGGAGGCCTCGCTGCCCAGCCGGTAGAACAGCTGGCGCGCCTGTCGTCGCTGTTCCACCAGGCCCTCGTCGCGCATGCGCGACAGGTGCTGCGACAACGCGGACGGCGCAATGCCCAGTTGCGTCGACAGCTCTCCGGCGCTGGTCTCGCCGTGACGGAACAGGCGACACAGCACCAGCAAGCGGGACGGATGGGCCAGCGCCTGCAGCAGCCGGGCGGTGTCCTGGGCGCGCTGATGCTGGAGCGGAAGGGTTGCGATGGCTTGATTCATATTTAAGTGAAATAAGTATTGAAAGAGTTTGCCGACTGCCGGCGCGTTTGTCATCCCTATGCCGTCAGTGGCGCCGGCAAGTTGCGGTCCGGGGCAGGCCCCTCTTTTGCCGGTCCGGCTGGAAGGCCGCAAGATTTTGCCTGCACAAAGGCTGCGATCTAGATATTTGCCTTGACAAATAAACCTAAGGCAATAGAATGCGCGGCCATGAATGCTGCCACCCCCGCCACGCCCATCCCCAAGGGCCCCGCCGAAAGCCTTGGCGTGCTGCTCGGCCTGGTCCGCTCGGAGATCGTCCGCGCGATGGAGGCCGAGCTGGCCGTCCAGCACATCGACCTGCGCTTCACCCAGTTCCTGATCCTCAAGCGGCTGGCCCGGCTCGGACCGATGAGCGCCAGCGAACTGGCCCGCTCGGTGGAGCTGGACGGCGGCGCGATGACCCGCCAGCTGGACCAACTCGAAGCCAAGGGCCTCCTGCGCCGCACGCCGCACGAGCAGGACCGCCGCGCGCTGCGCATCGAGCTGACCGACGCCGGCAACGCGCTGTGGCAGCAGCTCAGCGACTGCAACGACCGCGTGCTCGAAGCGACCCAGCGCTCGCTGAGCCAGGCCGAACGCGAACAACTGCACGATTATCTGGAGCGCGTGCTGCACGCGCTGCGCGTCAAGTCCTGACATCCCCGCCTCCGCCGATATCCTGCTCCTGCTTGACCCCCTTTTCCCAGAGATCATGACCATGCGTCTGCATACCTTCGCCGCGGGCATCGGGCTCGCCCTGGCCTTGGCCGGTTGCGCCAGCAGCGGCGGCCTGCACACCAGCGGCACGCCGACCGATCCGTCCGCGCTCGCCACCGCGCAGAGCCTGGCCCGCCTGCACGCGGCCGAGGCCAACTGGCCGAGCGAGGACTGGTGGACCGCGCTGGGCGACCCCCGGCTCGACGCGCTGATCAGCGAGGCGCTGCGCGACAACCCGAGCCTGGCCGTAGCCGACGCCCGCGCCCGCGCCGCCCAGGCCGAAGTGGGCAGCGCCAACGCCGCGCGTGGCCCCAGCGTGAATGCCGGAGCTGCTGTGTCCGGCGCGCGCCTGCCGACCACCGTACTGCCCGCCAGCGTGGGCGGCGGTCACTTCGTCAATGCCAAATACGCCTACGCCAGCTTCAACTGGGGGCTGGACCTGTGGGGCGGCAAGAAGGCCACGTGGGAAGCGGCGGTGGGCCAGGCCAAGGCGGCCGACATCGAAGCGCGTGCCGCGCGCATCGAGCTGTCCGCCAACGTGGCGCGCGCCTATGCGCAGCTCGGCTACGCGTTCGCCCAGAAGGATGTCGCCGACGCCGAGTTCCAGCGCGCCAGCACCGCCCGCCAGCTGACCCGCCAGCGCGTCGACGCGGGCGTGGACAGCACGCTGCAGCTCAAGCAGGCCGACACCGAGGTGGCGCAGGCCCAGCGCGATCAGGCGGTGGCCGACCGCGCCGTGGATAGCGCCCGCTCGGCGCTGTCGGTGCTGCTTGGCAAGGGCCCGGATCGCGGCCTGGCGATCGGCCGGCCGGCGGTGCTGCAGCCGACCGCGGTGGCGGTGCCGGCGAACCTCCCGGCCGAGCTGATCGGCCATCGCCCGGACCTGGTCGCCGCACGCTGGCGCGTCGAAGCGGCGCAGAAGGACATCAAGGCGGCGAAGACCGAGTTCCTGCCCAACCTCAGCATCGGTGCGCTGGCCGGCGTGCTGGCCACCGGCGGTACCAACCTGTTCCAGCTGCCGGCGCGGTTCTACCAGCTCGGTCCCACGCTGAGCCTGCCGATCTACGACGGCGGCCGCCTGCGCGCCAATCTCGACAGCAGGGACGCCGCCTACGATCTGGCGGTGGCGCAGTACAACCAGACCCTGGTCGCCGCGGTGAACGAAGTCGCCGACGACCTCTCCGGCCTGAGCTCGCTCGCCACCCAGATCGGCGCCCAGCAGCGCGCGCTCGATGCCGCGCGGCAGGCCTGGGATCTGGCCAGCCAGCGCTATCACGCCGGCGTGGGCAGCTACCTCGAGGCGCTTGTCGTGCGTCGGCAGCTGCTGCAGGCCGAGCAGGGCCTGGCCGCGCTGAAGGCGCAGCAGGTCGACCTTTCGGTGCAATTGCTCGCCGCGCTCGGCGGCGGCTACCGGCCGCGCAATGCCGATGCCGTGCCGCCGGCTGCGCCGGCCCTCCATTCCTCCTCCCTTTCCGATCATTCCTGAGGCCTGACCATGTCCAGCCAACCTTCCAACCCGGCCGACCCCCAGGCCGGCGCGCCGGCCAAGCCGGCCAAGCCGGTCAACAGCCGCCGCGGCTTCTTCCTGCGCCTGCTCGGCGCGGTGCTGGTGCTCGCGGCCATCGCCTGGACCGCGTGGTACTTCCTCGACGGCCGCTGGTACGAGAGCACCGATGACGCCTACGTCGACGGCAACGTGGTGCAGATCACCCCGCAGCTGTCGGGCACGGTGGTGAGCATCGGTGCCGACGACGGCGACCGGGTACATGCCGGCGACGTGCTGGTGCGTCTGGACAAGAGCGATGCGGAGGTCGCACTGGCCGAAGCCAAGGCCAACCTGGCCAACACCGTGCGCAAGGTGCGTGGCCTGTACAGCAGCGCCGCCGGCGCCCAGGCCGACGTGGCTGCGCGCCAGGTGGCGGTGGAGAAGGCCCGTGCCGACTATGAGCGCCGCAGGAATCTGGCCAAGAGCGGCGCCATCTCCGCCGAGGAGCTGGCGCACGCCCGCGACGAGCTGGCCTCATTGCAGAGCGCCCTGACCACCGCCGAGCAGCAGTACCAGACCACCAAGGTGCTGGTCGACGACACCGTGGTCGCCTCGCATCCGGACGTCCAGATGGCTGCGGCCAAGTTGCGCGCGGCCTACCTGGACGACCTGCGCACCACGATCGTGGCGCCGGTGGACGGCTACGTCGCCAAGCGCTCGGTGCAGTTGGGCCAGCGCGTGGCGCCCGGCATGGCGATGATGGCGGTGGTGCCGCTGCACCAGGTGTGGATCGACGCCAACTTCAAGGAAACCCAGCTCACCCACATGCGCATCGGCCAGCCGGTGGACGTGGACGTGGACATGTACGGCGGCGACGTCACCTTCAAGGGCAAGGTGCAGAGCCTGGGCGTGGGCACCGGCAGCGCGTTCTCGCTGCTGCCGGCGCAGAACGCCACCGGCAACTGGATCAAGATCGTGCAGCGCGTGCCGGTGCGCATCGTGTTCACCGAGCCGAAGCAGCTCGACGCGCATCCGCTGCGCATCGGCCTGTCCAGCAACGTGGAGGTGAGCCTGCACAACCAGAACGGCCCAATGCTCGCCCGGCAGTCGCCGACGGCGCCGGTGCTCAACACCGACGTCTACGACAAGCAGCTGGCGCAGGCCGACGGCCTCATTGCGCAGATCATCCACGCCAACATGGCGCGCGGCAAATAATCCGTAGGAGCGCACCTGGGTGCGCGAATGCTTTTCGCTTTGATGTCGATCAGGAGCAAGAGCATTCGCGCACAGGGTGCGCTCCTACCTTATTGATTGAGTCCGATGACCACAGCCTTCCGTCCACCCAATCTGGCGCTGACCACGGTCGGCCTGTCGCTGGCGACCTTCATGCAGGTGCTGGACACGACGATCGCCAACGTGTCGCTGCCGACTATCGCCGGCAGCCTCGGCGTGAGCTCCAACCAGAGCACCTGGGTGATTACCTCGTTCGCCGTCAGCATGGCGATCTCGCTGCCGCTGACCGGCTTCCTCACCCGCCGCTTCGGCGAGGTGAAGCTGTTCATCTGGTCGACCCTGCTGTTCGCGCTCACCTCGTTCCTGTGCGGCATCTCGCAAAGCATGGGCATGCTGATCGTGTTCCGCGCGATCCAGGGCGCGGTGGCTGGGCCGATGTATCCGATCACGCAGAGCCTGCTGATCTCGATCTACCCGCCGGCCAAGCGCGGCATGGCGCTGGCGCTGTTGTCGATGGTGACGGTGGTGGCGCCGATCGCCGGCCCGATCCTCGGCGGCCTGATCACCGACAACTACTCGTGGCCGTGGATCTTCTTCATCAACGTGCCGATCGGCATCTTCGCCTCGATGGTGGTGGGCGCGCAGTTGAAGGAGCGCGAGGAGCAGACCGAGCGGCCGAAGATCGACTACGTCGGCCTGGTCACCCTGATCATCGGTGTCGGCGCGCTGCAGGTGGTGCTGGACAAGGGCAACGACGAGGACTGGTTCAACTCGCAGTTCATCGTGATCACCAGCATCATCTCGGCGGTGGCGCTGGCGGTGTTCCTGATCTGGGAGCTCACCGACAAGGACCCGATCGTCAACCTCAAGCTGTTCCGTCACCGCAACTTCAGTGCGGGCACGCTGGCGCTGGTGCTGGCCTACGCGGCGTTCTTCTCGATCGGGCTGATGGTGCCGCTGTGGCTGCAGCGCAACCTCGGCTACACCTCCACCTGGGCCGGTTATGCCACTGCGCCCCTGGGCATCATCCCGGTGCTGCTCACCTTCATCGTGGGCAAGTACGCCGGTCGTATGGATTTGCGCCTGCTGGCCAGCGCCGCCTTCCTGGTGATGGGCACGACCTGCTTCATGCGGTCGGACTTCTACCTGGAGATCGATTTCTACCACGTGGCGATGGTGCAGCTGCTGCAGGGCCTGGGCGTGGCGCTGTTCTTCATGCCGGTGCTGTCGATCCTGCTGTCGGACCTGCAGCAGAACGAGATTGCGGCGGGCTCGGGTCTGGCCACCTTCCTGCGCACGTTGGGCGGCAGCTTCGCCGCCTCGCTCACCACCTTCATGTGGGACCGCCGCGCGGTCACCCATCACGCCCAGCTGGCCGAGCAGATCACCCCGTACAACCCCACCGCGCAGGCGGCGCTGCAGCAGATCGGCCACGGCGACACCACCTTGGCCGCGGCCAGCATCAACCAGATGATCACCCAGCAGGGCTACCAGATCTCGTTCAACGAGGTGTTCCATGTGCTGGGCTGGATCTTCCTGGGCCTGATCGTGGTGATCTGGCTGGCCAGGCCGCCGTTCGGGGCCAAGCCGGGGCCGGCGGCGGGCGGTCACTGATCGTCGCTGCGAGCTCGCGCGGTCTTCAGGGAATCTGAACATGGCGGGGACTAGGGTGCGCGGGCGGTACCCCCGATCTTCCCTCAGGAGAACGCCATGATCCGTACGCTTACCGCTTCCCTGCTCGTCCTTGCCCTGGGCACCGGCGCCGCACTCGCCCAGGACACCACGCCGCAGGACACCACGCCGCCGGCCACCGCGCCGATGGGCGGCATGCAGCACATGGACAAGATGGATCGCATGAAGGGCATGCACCACATGGGCAACGTGATGGGCATGCACAAGATGCCGGCCACCGTCACCGATGCCGACGCCGGCACCGGCATCGTCGAGGTCGATGCCGGCGGCATGGCGCTCAAGCTGCATTTTCCGCCGGCGGCCATGAAGACCCTCAAGGCCGGCGACAAGATCACCGTGCACATGGGCTTCAGCAAGCCGTAACCCTGCCGCCCGTCCCCACGGCCTGACGTCCATTGGAGCCAGCCCGTGCTTGCCGTACCGCGGCAAGCCGGCTGGCCCGTGGGGCGCATGGACCCTGCTCCAGGGTTGAGCCGGCCGCGTCGCCGGCTTAAGGTGCACCGATGACATTGCGCGCGCTCCGCTCCCTGCTCCGTTCACGCCGCCTCCGGGCCCTGGCGTGGCTGGCGTGGTTCGCGCTGGTCGCGCAGGCTTTTGCGGCGGCCGCGCCGCCGGTGCCGCCGCCGGGCGGATCGGCCATCGCCCGGATGCTCCACGGTGCCGAGCCGGCGCACGGCGCGTCCGTCCATGCCGACCATGCGGCGATGGCGGACAGTTGCTGCGGCGGCCATGCGGGCGGCACCCCGACACATGGCTGCACGTGTGCGTCCATGTGCGCCAGCATGCTTCCCGTCGCCAGGCTTGGCCTGCCGTCGCTTCCCGCGGCGTTTGCGAGGTTCGGGCGCGTGCGTCCGCAACGTGCGCCCGCCATGGCTTTCACGCCACCCCTGCGGCCGCCGTCGACCTGATCCACCTGCAGTGAGCACGCCGTGGGCGAGCCAGCCGGTTCGCCCGCGACGCCGGTTTTCACGATCCCCGGAGCGCTGCCGATGGCGGCCGCGGATCGCAGATGGAGTCCTCTCGTGAATGTCTTCTTTCCGCCCGATGGCGTGGACCGTTCGCGCCGTCACTTCGTGCTCGGCCTGGCGGCCGGCGGTACGGCGGTCGGTCTCGGGCTGCTGGCGCCCGGCCGGGTATGGGGCGCCACTGCCCCGGCGATGGCGGCCTCGTCGATGCCGCAGCTGCGCGGCGACACGTTCGACCTGACCATCGGCGATACCGCCGTCGATTTCACCGGTGCGCGGCGTATCGCGACCACCGTCAACGGCAGCGTTCCCGGTCCGGTCCTGCGCTGGCGCGAGGGCGACACGGTGACGTTGCGCGTGACCAACCGGCTGGCGGTGCCCAGCTCGATCCACTGGCACGGCATCCTGCTGCCGTTCCAGATGGACGGCGTGCCCGGCATCAGCTTCCCCGGCATCGCGCCGGGCGAAACCTTCACCTACCGCTTTCCGGTGCGCCAGAGCGGCACCTACTGGTACCACTCGCACTCGCGCTTCCAGGAGCAGACCGGGCTGTACGGCGCGATCGTGGTGGAGCCGGCGGACGGCGAGCGCCATCGTGCCGACCGCGACTACGTGGTGATGCTCAACGACTGGAGCGATGACGACCCGGAGCACATCTTCGCCACGCTCAAGCGCCAGAGCGACTATTACAACTTCGCCGAGCCGACCGCGCCGGAATTTTTCCGCGACGTGCGCCGCATGGGCCTGCAGGCGGCGCTGGCCAGGCGCAAGATGTGGAACACCATGCGCATGAGCCCGAGCGATCTGAGTGACGTCTCGGGCTACACCTATACCTACCTGATGAACGGCACCACGCCGAACGGCAACTGGTGCGGCCTGTTCCGGCCCGGCGAGCGGGTCCGCCTGCGCTTCATCAACGGCTCGTCGATGACCTATTTCGACGTGCGCATCCCCGGCCTGAAGATGACCGTGATCGCCGCCGACGGCCAGGATGTCGAGCCGGTGCCGGTGGACGAGTTCCGCATCGGTGTGGCCGAGGTCTATGACGTGCTGGTGGAGCCGCAGGAAGACCGTGCCTACACCGTGTTCGCGCAGTCGATCGACCGCACCGGCCATGCCCGCGGCACGCTGGCGCCGCGACCGGGCATGCAGGCCGAGGTGCCGGCGATGGACCCGCGCGCGCGCCTGGCGATGGTCGACATGATGGGCGCCATGGCGATGGGCAACCGCGGTCACTCCGGCCACGACGGCGGCATGCCGGGCATGGAGATGGATGGGATGTCGGGCATGGAGATGGGCGGCGGCAGGGCGCCAGCCGTGCATCACGCCCGTACCGAGTACGGCCCGGGCGTGGACATGCGCGTGGACATGCCGCGCACCAACCTGGACGACCCGGGCGTGGGCCTGCGCGACAACGGCCGACGGGTGCTGACCTATGCCGACCTGCACACGATCGGCGGCCCGATCGACCGGCGCGAGCCCGGCCGCGAGATCGAGCTGCACCTCACCGGCAACATGGCGCGCTACATGTGGTCGTTCGACGGGGTGCCGTTCGCCGATGCCACGCCGGTGCACTTTCGCGCCGGCGAGCGGCTGCGCGTGGTGCTGGTCAACGACACCATGATGCCCCACCCGATCCACCTGCACGGCATGTGGAGCGAGCTGGAAAATCCCGTCGGCGCGTTCCAGGTGCGCAAGCACACCATCAATGTGCAGCCCGCGCAGCGAGTGAGTTATGGCGTGACCGCCGATGCAGTGGGGCGCTGGGCCTACCACTGTCACATGCTCTATCACATGGAAGCGGGCATGTTCCGCGAAGTGGTGGTGTCATGAGCCGGGCCAACACGTGGCGACAGCCGCTTCGCCTGGCGCTCGGCATCGTGCTCGCTGCCGGTGGCGCGGCGGCGCTGCCGGTCGCCGCGCAATCGGCGCCTGCTGCATCCGGCACGGTGGCCCGGCCGATGGAGGCGATGGACATGGATGGCATGAACATGGGTGACATGCCGATGCCGGCCGCCGCATCCAGCACGAAGGCCGCGGCAGCGGCCAGTCATGCCGCGAAGGACGGCGGCATGGCCGGCATGGAGCACGGTGCGATGCCCGGGATGGACCATGCGAACCATGCCCAGGGCAAGCGTGCCCCGGCCCAGTCACCGGTGTCCGGGACGTCCGGCGACTCGTCCGCGCACGGCAGGTCCGGCATGGCGATGGGTGCCATGCAGGGCGGCAAGGCACCGCCGGATGCGCGCAGCCCCGACTATTCCGACGGCGTCGGCTACGGCGACATGCCGGGCATGGACATGCAGCCACCGAGAGTGGGCCGACTGCTGCTGGACAAGCTCGAGGCCGTGCACGGGCGCGAAGCCAACGGCCAGGCCTGGGAGCTGCAGGGCTGGTACGGCGGCGACAACGACAAGCTGTGGCTGCGCAGCGAAGGCGAGCGCAGCGGGGGACGCGTGGAGGACGGCAGTGCCGAAGTGCTGTGGAACCACCTGATGGCGACCTACTGGTCGACCCAGCTGGGCATCCGACGGGATATCGGCGTAGGTCCCGGACGAAGCTGGGCCGCCTTCGGCGTGGAGGGACTGGCGCCGTACTTTTTCGACGTGGAAGCCACGGCCTACGTCGGGCAATCGGGTCGAACCGCCGCGCGCTTTCGCGCCAGCTACGAGGTGCTGTTCACCCAGCGGCTGATCCTCACCCCGGAATTCGAGCTCAACGCCTACGGCAAGGCCGATCCGGCACGCCGGATCGGTGCCGGCGTATCGGATGCGTCGCTGGGCCTGCGCCTGCGCTACGAGATCCGCCGCGAATTCGCCCCGTACATCGGCGTGAACTGGGTGCGGCGCTTCGGTGCCACCGCCGATTACGCGCGGCGCGAGCATCAACCGGTCTTCGACCCGCAGCTCGTCGCGGGCATGCGCATCTGGTTCTGAGGTGGGAATCCATCATGAAAAAACACATCAAGCACCACAGCATCACCGTTGTCGCGGTTCTGGCAGCTCTCGCGCTGGGTGCCGGCGCATTCGTCTACTCCGGCCTCTACGACATCGGCGCCGACGATCCCCACACCAAGCTCGTCCATTCGGCCTTGCAGACCTTGCGCGAGCGCTCGATCCATGTGCGCTCGCAAGGCATCAACGTGCCCGACCTGGAGGACCCCCAACTGATTCTCAAAGGTGCCGGCCAGTACGCGGCCATGTGCACCCAATGTCATCTCACACCCGGTCAAACCGATTCCGAGATTCGCCCCGGGCTGTACCCGCAGCCGCCCAACCTGGCGCAGGAACGGGTCGATCCGAAGGACGCCTTCTGGGTAATCAAGCACGGCATCAAGATGAGTGCGATGCCGGCCTGGGGTTTCAGCCACGATGACCGGGCGATCTGGAGCATGGTCGCGTTCCTGCAGAAGCTGCCGGACATGACGGCGGCACAATACAAGGAGATCGTCGCCCGGGCACCGCCGGATGAAGACATGGACATGGACGGCGATGGCGGCCACAACCACGGCCATGGCGAGGGCGCCGCCGCTGACGCGGATGACCATCATGCCGCTGCTGCACCGACCGCCGTTGCGCCGCTTTCGTTCGATGGCATGAAGCCCGGCGCGGCGCCGGAGGCCGAGGCCGTGGCGAAGTCGTTCCAGCAGGCGTTGCAGCGTGGCGATCGCGATGCGGTACTGGCTTTGCTATCACCGGCGGCAACCATCAGCGAAAGCGGCCAGACGCAGTCGCGCGAGGCGTACGCCTCCGATCATCTGAGCAGTGACATCGCCTATTTGAAATCCGCCACCGTGACGCCGGTGTCGCAGGCCTCGATGGCGATGGGCGACACCGCCATGGTCGGCACTGAAAGCACCATCGTAAGCAGCGCCAAGGAAAAGCCGAGCACCGTGAGCAGCCGCGAGTTGCTCACGCTCAAGCAGCATGGAAAACAGTGGAAAATAACCGCTATCCAGTGGCAGTCCGTGGCGCAAAGCACCCCGCAGTGAGAGGAGCCGCCCGATCGCCTTGAGCGAGGTTTGGTGTCGTGGAACGTGCTGTACCTGGCCGTGCTGGCGCTGGTGTTTGCATGGGACCCGGCGTATGCGCTGCTGGGCCAGATGAACATCCGGCTCGGCAACGCCAGCGCGATGGATTTCGTCAACGCTATCTTCGGCATCACTGCCCATCCGGTGGGCTTTCAGTTCTGGTTCGTGCGCGATCTGTTCGTTACCGCGCTGGTCAGCCCGCTGCTCTGGCTGTCGCTCAAGTACACGCCGTACCTCGGCATGGCGCTTCTCGGCGTGGCGTGGATCGTCGGCAGCGACCTGCTGATTTTCTTCCGTACCGACGTGGTGTTTTTCTTTTATCTGGGCGGATTTTTGCGCATCCAGCGCATACCGCTGCATATCGGGCGCACCACGAGCTGATGGCTGCTGGGCGCCTATCTGGCGGTGGTCACGCTGCGCACGGTGGCGCCGCTGTTCATTGATCTCAGGGTGCATCGCCCCGAGCTGCTCACCGCCGCCACCCGTTCGATGCGGCTGCTCGGCGTGCCCGCCTGCTGGGGCTGTTTCCAGCAGTGGGCGTAGCGCCGCACCGGGGCGGCCATCGCCCGGTTCGGCGGCCTGGCGTTCTTTCTCCATTCGGCGCACTACCCGCTGATCGCCGAGGTCAAGATCCTGCTATGGCCGCTGCTGCCCTCGCATGCGGACGCCTGGCTGATCGCGCACTACGTTGCGAGCGTGGCGGTCACCGTGGCCATTGGTGTGTCCACGGGCTTGCTGCTGGCACGCCGGCTGCCGGGCCTGTTCGCACTGATGAACGGTGGCCAGCCGGGCACCGGGCCGCAGGGTGCGCAAACGATCGCTTTACCAACGAGCCGAAGCATGTCGTAACGGCGCCCGTTCAGGAGCATGGCCAGAAATAGACGCGGGCGACAGCAGCGCAGCGAAGCCCGTAGGCGCGCAAAGCGGATGCGACCCTAGTGGCGCTCCGCCTTTGCGCAACACCTTCTTTTCACCACGTTCATAGTGGACTGCCGATGTGAAAGATGTCGTTTCCCTTGTGGTGGTTCTGTTGTGTTCGGCAGGCACGGCCGGGGCGTTGCGATGGCTGGCTCACGACCATGCCGGCAGCGCTCCGCAACAGGTGCCGTTTCTGGGCGGCGGCGACGCCAAAACCCATGCTTGGCAGCGCTATCACCTGCGCTGCTACCCGATGCTGCTGCTGTTCATCGCCTTCGAGATGGAGATGATGTTCATGTATCCGTGGGCGGTGGTTTTCGTGGCCGAAGGTGGCAAGGCGCTCATGGACATGGGCATGTTCCTGGCCATTCTCGCCATCGGCATCGTGTATGCCTGGCGCGAAGGGATCTTCCGGTGGCAATGAGCGCGCTGAGAGCACTCGCCGCGGCCGCGCCGGTACCGGTGTTTGTCGCGATCGGCGCGGATGCCGGTGATCACATCGACGATCTCGGTTTGCAGCCATCCCTCCAGCGCGTGGCCAGTCCGCGCCATGCCAGCGTGCTGCTGGTGGCAGGTGAAGTGCGTGAGCACGATGTTGCGGCGCTGCGCCGACTGCACGATCAGTTGCCGCATCCGCGCGCGACGCTGTGCTGGGCCTGTGACGCTCCCGCCAACTTTGGCGCGCCACGCACGCTGCCGCCAAACCGCGATCCCGTGCCGGCACTGCGCGAGTTGTATCGGCAACTGCTGGCTGGTGAGCACCCGTCCGAACCCGACCTGCTGCCGGACGAGCCCCCTGCGCCTTGGCGCGGCGTGGGCGAATACGGGCAGGGTGGCAAGGGCATGATGGGTGGCGCGCCGTACGGGCGGCCGATGCCGATGACCGACGATGATCTGCGCGACGGCCTGGCGCTCGATGCCTACACGCTGCGGCTGGGTCCGTTCATGCCGACGCTGCCAGCCGGCCTGGTGCTCTCGCTGACCGTGCAGGGCGATGTGATCCAGCACGCGCACATGGAAAGTCCGCCGCTGTGGCCGGCGCCGCCTTCGTCATCGCACGCTCCATACGATGGCGCCGTCAGGCAGGTCGAACCATTCGATGGCTCCTCATTGCTGAAAGAAACCGGTGCCGCTGCCTTCGCCGGCTCCAGGCCCCGCGATCCCGGCTTGGTTGGTTCCCTGGCAGCAAAGAGCCGCGAGCATGACGATCGCGATGCACCCGACAACGCGCGGACGCTTGCACACCGCGAATACCGACGCGCTGCGCAGCATCTGCGCTGCATCGCGAGGTTGCTGGCCGTTCTTGAGCTCGCTTCACTGGCCGAGCGCTGCCGGCGCATGGCCTGCGCGGTCGAACACGGCGAACCCTGTTCGATCGATGCACTGCGCAGGGCGCTGGTGCGAAGCGGCGCATTCGCCGCGATTCCTCCGGGGCTGGGCACGCTCGATCCGCTGATGGCGACGGTACTGGGCGGCACGGCGCGGCGTGCGGCCGACGTCGGCGTGGGTGAGCGGCGGCACGATCAGGCCGGCCGCGAACCGGACCGCAACGCGCTCATGCAGCGTGATGGCGACGTCCGCGCGCGTCTGCATCAATGGCTGGACGAAGCCGAACAATCCATGCGCCTGGCGCATCGCGCGGGAGACGTTGCCCTCAGCACGGCATCGCGCGCGGATGAGCTCGATGCTGAGCACGATCCGCTGCCGGCCGACAAGGCGGTAGCCATCCGCGGCGTTTTCACCACGCTGCTGCGCGGCCTGGAGTGGCACGAGGCGATGTTGGTGATCAACAGCTTTGAGGTGGCCGCGCTCCGCCGCATGTATTGCCCGCCCGGCGATGCGCCCCACGCCGCCACCCATTCCGGGCACGCGACGTGAGCGTGCTGGTGCCATGGCTGGGCATGCTGGCACTGCTGTGTGTGGGCATGACTCTTGTCGTCATGCTCGATCGGCTGGTTTTCGCAGCCATCGCGCGGCGACCGCGGACAAGTATGCGTGACACCTTGCTCGCGCCATTGCGCACGATAGCCGCCACGCTTGTGCGCCAGCAGAACCGCACCGAGCATCCGGATCGCCTGAACTGGGCGCTCGCGCCGGTGCTGTACCTGGGGCTGGCCGGTATCGGGCTGGCGGTGGTGCCGCTGGCGCCGGGCGTCGCGGTGATCGATTCGCCCGCCAGCGTGGTGCTGTGGGGCGCGGCGGAGGCGCTGACGGTGATCGCGGTGTTTCTGCACGGCTGGTCGGCCAACGCGCCGCTGCCGCTTCTCGGCGCGTATCGCTACGCCGCGCTCAGTCTGCCGATCATGCTGCTGTCGATGTTCGTGCTGATCGGCACCGCGCTGCCGGCGCAGTCGCTGTCGGTGACACGCATCGTGGAGTCGCAGCACGAGGTGTGGAACGTATGGCGCCAGCCGCTGGGATTGCTGTTGTTTCTCTTGCTGGGGCTGTCGCTGAGTCTGCGCGGGCCGTTCGACTATGCCGACTCAACCGACCTCGCCGGCGGCACCGCCAGCGAGGTCTCCGGCGCCGCGCGGCTGACCTGGCAACTCGCGCGCCACGCCATGCTGGTGGCGTTCGCGGCAATGGCCAGCTCGGCATTTCTCGGCGGCTATCTGGGTCCCGTGCGCGCCGGGCCGTGGTGGCTGGCGCTGAAGATGCTCGTGCTGCTCACGCTGCTGATCGGCGCCGGCCACGGCCTCGCGCGACTGCCACCTTCGCGCATGCTCACGCTGTTGTGGACGGTGCTGCTGCCGCTGGCGTTTCTGGACCTGGGGGTGGCCGGCGTGGTGGCGTTGTGGTGAGCGGCATCGACCTCGCGTTCTGGACGCTGGCGGTGATCGCCATCGTCAGCGGCTGGCGCGTGTTCCGTACCGACTCGATGGTGCGTTCGGCGTTCCTGCTGTTGCTCTCGTTCGTTGCCGTCGGGTTGATCCTGCTGCTGCTGCGCGCGCCGTACCTGGGCATGGCCACCATCTTCATGATGGGCGTGGAGATGATGGTGATGGCCTTGTTCATGGTGATGTTCATGATGGACCCGGCCGGCCTCAACCCGATGAACATGGTGCATCAGGAGCGCTTCGCCATCGTCGCCGGAGTGCTCGCGTTTGCCGGGCTGGCGGCAGCGGTGTGGCTGACCGATCTGCCGCAGCACCCGCTCGCCGCCGGCCGGCCGGTGATCCGCAAGCTGGGGTTGGAGTTGCTCGGCCGCTCGATGCTGATCTTCGAGACCGCCGGGGTGACGCTGCTGGCAACGATGATCGGCACCGTGGTGCTGTCCAGCCGCAGCGGCCGGTTCGGTCCGGCCGATGCCGGCTCGCTGCCGCCGCCACTGACGCCCGACGGGATACCGGCGGGGCGCATGCCGGAGAGCCACAGCGGCGGCCACGGCGGCCACGCTCCTGCGGCGGCGTCTCCAACGGCCGGCGAGCCGGCGCACGGGCATGCAAACGAACAACCGGAGCACCACGCATGAGCCTCCAAGCGATCCTCCTGGTCGGCGCTTCGCTGATCGGCCTGGGCCTGTATGGCGCGCTGTCGCAGAAATCGTTCGTGATGCTGTTGATGGGGCTGGAGCTGATGCTCAACGGCGTGCTGCTGATCGTGGTCGGCTGCTGGTCGCGCAGCGCCGGCGGCGATCCGCGCGGCCAGTTGCTGGCGATCACCGTGATGGCAGTGATGGCGGTCGACATGGCGATCGGCTTCGCGCTGGTGACGGCGGTCTACCGCAAACGCCAGGTCGACGTGATCGAGGGCCTGACGACGATGAAACACTGATGCTCTGGACGCTGGCCCTGCTGCCAATGCTCGCGGGTGCCGCGTTGTTCGCGGCTGGCTCGGAGCGGCGCGGCTGGCTGGCGGCGGCGGCCGCGGCGACCATGGCCGCCACGCTGCTGATCGGCGCGCGTGCCGCGGCCCATGGCTGGCAGGGCGAGTTGGCGTGGAGTCCGCTGCTGACCCTGCACGTGGCGCTGACACCGTTGGCTGCCGTGGTCGCGCTGCTGGTGCCGGCGGTTGCCTTGCCGGTGCTCGCCTACGCGGCGTTCCACGAAGAGCGTCCCGGCTTGCGCCGGCTGCTCGCGCTGCTGCTGTTGTTTGTCGGCGCGATGGAGCTGCTGGTGATCGCGGCCGATCTGCTGACCCTGCTGGCCGGCTGGGAGCTGGTCGGCGCGTGCTCATGGGCGCTGATCGCGCATCAATGGCGCGATGCCAGCGGAGCCGCTTCCAGCCTGTACGCCTTCGTGATGACGCGCCTTGGCGATCTGGGCATGTTCCTGGCGGTGATGGCCGCGTTTGCCGGCAGTGGATCATTCGCCTACGCCGAACTGGCGCAACTGCAAGGTTTGCCCCTGGCACTGCTGACCTTCGGGCTGCTGCTGTCGGCCGCGTCGAAATCCGGCCAACTGCCGTTCTCGCCGTGGCTGTTCCGCGCGATGGCCGGCCCGACCTCGGTTTCGGCCCTGCTGCACGCGGCCACCATGGTCGCCGCCGGCGCTTATCTGCTGGCGCGGCTGCAGCCGCAACTGAGCCGCGTGGCGTGGTTCGGACCGGCGGTGATCGCGATTGGGCTGAGCACCGCGCTGGCCGGCGGTGTGGTCGCCATCGTGCAGAGCCACGCCAAGAAATTGCTGGCCGCTTCGACCTCGGCGCATTTCGGCTTGATGTTCGTCGCGGTGGGTGCGGGCTATCCGGCGGTTGCCGTGGCGCACCTGGTCGCGCATGCCTGTTTCAAGGCGCCGCTGTTTCTCGCCGCGGGCATCGCTGGCCAGCGGACAGACGGCTATACGCTGGCGCGCATGCGCCTGGGTCGCGCGTTGCCGTGGGTGGCCACCATGAGCGGCGTGGCCGTACTGGCGCTGGCCGGCGTGCCGCCGATGGGCGCGGCCTGGACCAAGGAGACGATCGCCGCCGCCGGCGAACACGCCAGCCCTTGGGTTGCGGCGGCGGTGTTGCTGGCTGGCGGCTTGAGCGCGGTGTACGCAGCGCGCTTTCAGGGCCTGGCCTTCGGCTTCGGCGATCCATGCGTACAGGCAAAGCGACCGGGTTGCGTCGAACGCATCGCGATGACCCTGCTGGCGCTGGTCACTCTCGTGCTGTCGCTGCTGTGGCTGCCACGCGCGCACGCCGCACTGGGCGCCTTGCTCGGCGTGTCATGGCCGACATCGGGCACGCTGGTGCGGGTCGCATCGCTGCTGCTGGCCGGGCTGGGTCTGGCGACCGGCAACCTGTTGGTGCGACGGTGGCCGAAGCTCGGCCTGAGCGGCGCTCCGGCTGCGGTAGCGAACTGGTGGGGCCTGCCGACGCTGCTGCGCGTGAGCTTATCGACGCCGGTGCTGTGGCTGGCGCACGCCGCGGCGTGCGCGGACGACGCGTTGATCGACGCCATGCCGCGCGGTGCCGCCTTGTTGGGCCGTCGCGCGGCGGCACGTTTCGCGCGTGGCGACGATGCCGTCGTCGATCGCGGGGTTCGCGCCAGCGAAACATTCACCATGGTGCTGGCGGCGTTCGGCCGCGGCCTCGGCGAACGTGTCGCGGACGGACTGCCGGAGGGCACCGCCGCGCTGCTCGGCCTCGGCGGCCTCGACGTACGACGGTTGCAAACCGGGCTGTCACAGCACTACGTGGCGATGCTCGCGATCGGTGGCGCGCTATTGACCGTGATTCTTCTCTTGGGGAGCTGACATGCTGACTTTGGCCATTCTCGTCCCCCTGCTTGGTGCTCTTGCTTTGGCGTTCCTGCCCAACGCATCCGAAGCTCAGATACGCCGGATCGCCATCGGCGTGGCCGCGCTGCCGCTGCTCCTGTTGCTGGTCGTGTGGGCACGCTTCGATACCTCTGCCGGCGCGGCGGCGTTCCAGCAGGTGGAAGTGATCCCGTGGATCCCTTCGCTGGGCGTGGCCTGGCGGGTCGGTGTTGACGGCATCGCGCTGGCGATCGCGGCGATGAGCGCGCTGCTGTTTCTCGCCGCCATCGCCTGGCCGGCCGAAACCAAAGGGCGGGCTCGGGCCTACTACGCCTGGTTCCTGTTTCTGCAAGCGGTCTCGCTGGGCGTGTTTCTGGCGCTGGACCTGCTGCTGTTCTACGTGTTCTTCGACCTGAGCCTGGTCGGCATGTATTTCCTGATCGGCCGCTGGGGCCATGGCGACGCCCCGCGCGCGGCGCTCAAGTTCTTCGTGTACACGTTCGCCGGGTCGCTGGCGATCCTGCTGGCGATCCTGGGGCTGTCCCTCAGCGGCGGGCCGCTGAGCTTCGACATGCGCGAGTTGATCGCGCGGCAGCCGCTGGCGGGCATGGACGTGCGCAGCGCGCTGGTGCTGCTCGGCTTCGTATTCGGCTTCGGCATCAAGACGCCGCTGTTTCCACTGCACACCTGGCTGCCGCCCGCGCACGTCAACGCCCCTGGGCCGGTGTCGGCGATCCTGGCAGGGGTGCTGCTGAAGATGGGCGTGTACGGATTGATCCGGATTCCGTTCTCGATGATGAGCGCGACGTTCGCCCGCTACGCGCTGCCGCTGGGCATCCTGGCGGTGATCTCGATCCTGTGGGGATCGCTGGTGGCGCTGGGTCAGCGCGACCTGAAACGGCGCATTGCCTACACCTCGGTCAACCACATGGGCTACGCCGTGCTGGGCGTCGCCGCGGCTGGCGCGCTCGCCGGCAGCAGTGCCGGACGTCAGCTCGCGCTGACCGGTGCGGTGGTGGAACTGGTGGCACACGGGCTGATCACCGGCGCGCTGTTCCTGATCACGGCCGCGTTCTGGCAGCGCGCGCGCGCGTACGACATGGATGCCTATGGCGGACTGGCGCAGGTGGCGCCGGGACTGACCGCGGCGGCCACGGTGGCGGCGTTCGCCAGCCTCGGCCTGCCCGGGCTGGCCGGCTTCGTGGCCGAGTTCCAGATCTTCGCCGGCACCTTCGCCAGCTATCCGTGGCTGGCCGCGATCGGGCTGCTCGGCATCCTGATCACCGCCGCGCTGTTCCTGCAGATGCTGCAGCGATTGTTCTTCGGCGCGCTGCCCGCGCGCTGGGCGGACTTCGCCGACCTGCGGCCACGGGAGATTCTGCTGCTGGGTGGATTGCTGCTGCTGGTGGTGGCGATCGGCGTCTACCCCCACGCACTGCTGGCAGTCGTCGACAGCGCGTCGGCCACGCTGGTGCGGAGTCGCTGACGATGCCGATCGGCGACGTCCTGCCGGAAATCGCGGTGCTGGTGACGGCGGTGATCGGCCTGTTGCTGGCCTCGTTCGTGCCGCAGCGGTGGCAGTGGCTGGGTGCGCCGCTGGCCTTGGTCGGGCTGACGCTGGCCGGCGTGCTGTGCACCATGCAGTGGAGCGGTCCGCCGCGGCTGACCTTTTCGGGCACCTGGGCGCTGGACGGCGCCGGCAGCGCGGCGCGATGGATCATTCTGGCATCCACCGCCGTCGCCGTGCCGCTGGCGCCCGGATGGTTCCGGCACGAACGGCGGCATGGCGAGTACTACACGATGCTGCTGCTGTCCGCGTTGGGCGCGATGGTGATGGCCAGTGCCGCCGATACGCTGCAACTGGTGATGGGCTTGCTGCTGTCGTCGGTGACCGGCTATACGCTGGCGGCGTGGCATCGCGACTGGGCGCTGTCGGTCGAGGCCGGCATGAAGTATTTCCTGATCGGCGCGTTCGCCAACACGCTGCTGATGCTCGGTGTCGCGCTGCTGTTCGGGCTGCTCGGCTGCACTGGCTATGCCGACATGGCGGCCGCGCTGGCGCACGCATCGGTATCGCCGTTGTTGCTGCTTGCGCTGGCGCTGGCGGTGATCGGTGTGGCGTTCGAACTGGGCGCGGTGCCTGTGCACACCTGGCTGCCCGATGTGGCCGAAGGCGCGCCGGCACCGGCGGCGGCGTTTCTCACCGTGGTGCCGAAAATCGGCGCCGCGCTGGCGCTGGCGCGGCTGCTGCACGTGTTTCCGGCGGACGTCGTCGGCTGGCGTCCGCTGCTGGCGGCGATGGCGGTGGCGACGATGACGCTGGGCAATCTGGCTGCGCTGTGGCAAACCGACGTACGTCGCCTGCTTGGCTGGTCATCGGTATCGCAGGCCGGCTATGCGCTGATGGCGGTCACCGTGATCGGTGTGAACGACCAGGCGCTGCCGGCGCTGCTGTTTTTCCTGGCCGGCTACGCGGTAGCCAACCTCGCCGCGTTCGCCGTTGTCACGCAACTGCGCGGGCGCACCGAGCTGGCGCATTACCGCGGGCTGGCCGGCCCGCGGCCATGGCTGGCGGCGGTGCTGACGCTGAGCCTGCTGTCACTGGCCGGCATCCCGCCGCTGGTTGGTTTCGTGGGCAAGCTCATGCTGTTCGTGGCGACCATCGAGGCTGGCTACACGTGGCTGGCAGTAGTCGCCATCGCCAACACCGCGGTATCGCTGTTCTATTACCTGCGCGTGCTGGCGCCGATGTATTTCGCCGAGGTTCCGACGCCGGTAGGCACCCTTGGCCACTGTGCCGGCAGTGCGGCGTTGCTGGCCGGCGCGGCGATCATCGTGCTCGGGCTGGCGGCGCAGCTGTTGCTGGCGGCGTTGCCGACGGCTGCCCTGTTGCCGTGATCGGCCCGCGCCGTGTCGAGCGCGCCAGCGCCACGGCAAAACGTCGCATTTCACCACCATGCGGCCCGGCCGGCTGACCTGCGTCAACCCTACCGCATCGCGACCGGCTAACCTCTGCCCGCAATGAACCGTTTCCGCCGGCTCCGACCGACCATCCGCCGTCGCCTGACTTGGGCGATGGTGCTGTGGCTGGTGTGCCAGCAACTGGCGCTGGCGGCGTACGCGTGTGCCGGTGGTCTGCCCGGCGATGCAGCGCCGGCGGAAGTAGCCGGCATGTCGACGATGGCCGGTCGCGAGGCTGCCGGCATGCGCATGCCGGGCATGGAGATGGCCGAGACGGGCACGGCCCCGGACTGCGCCGACATGCGCACAGGCGCGCCTGCGCATGCCCTGTGTGAAGGCCACTGCCATCCCGATCACGCCACCCAGCCGGACACACGCGCACCGTCCGTGCCGCCCGCGATGGTCGGCATGCTCGCCCCGCCGCCGGTGCTGCCGGCGATGGCGCAGGTATCGTCCAGCGGCAATGTGCGGGTGCGCGCCGAACGATGGCGTCCCCCTGCGCCGCCCCCGACGCTCCTGTACTGCTCGCTCCTGATCTAGCGCACGGCTGCTGGCCGCCTTGCGTTCGCCGGGCCATCGCGTCCCGGCGTTTCCGGATCCCTGGAGTGCG
>NZ_JBMSDZ010000016.1:0-83396 GCF_049445995.1 Dyella sp. KRB-257
GGTTCAATCGCTTTCGCAAGCTCTTGGTATGCCACGAAAAACTTGAACGCAGTTTTCTCGGCCTCAATCATCTCGCGGCGGCGATCATCGCGTTTCGCAAGGTGCCTTTGAAGGTCAATATTATTTAAGAATAAGTTCTTAGTCGCCCAGGCGGTTTCGCGATGAGGCGCCTGTCCACGTCGCGCACGCCGGCCATACGGCCTACGGCGGCGCCCTGGCCTCGGGCCGTCAGATCAAATCGCGCACTTCCAGCTCGCGCTTGAGATAGGCGTAGTACACCGGTGCGGCGACCAGGCCGGCGAGGCCGAAGGCCGCTTCCATCGCCAGCATGGCGATCAGCAACTCCCACGCGCGCGAGCGGATCTGTGTGCCGACGATGCGCGCGTTGAGGAAGTACTCCAGTTTGTGGATCAGCACCAGGAAGCCGAGCGCGGCCACGCCCACGCCGAGCGAGATCGACAGCCCGGCGACGGTCACCGCCGTATTGGAGATCAGGTTGCCGATCACCGGCAGCAGGCCGACCACGAAGGTGATCACCACCAGTGTCTTGGCGAACGGCACGTGGATGCCGAACAGCGGCAGTGCGCCGAGCAGGAAGATGCCGGTGAATACGGTGTTGATCAGCGAGATCTTGATCTGCGCGAACACGATGTTGTGGAACGCCTCGGCGAGCTTCTGGCAGCGCGCGGAGAGCGCCAGCGAGAGCGGTCCGGACAGGTGCGCCGGGCGCGTGCGGCCCAGCGCCACGATGGCGCCCAGCACCAGGCCGATGATGATGTGCAGGATCACCCGTGCGGTTTCCTTGCCGGCCAGTTGCAGGCTGCCGGCGTGCTTGCGGGTCAGCTCCACCGCCATCACGCGCAGTTCGTCCACGCTGTCGGGCATCCAGGTGGTGAGCGAGGGCGGCAGTTGCTGGCGCGCCTTCTCCACCAGCGGCATCAGCTGGTCCTGCCAGAGCAGGTCGGGGTTGCCGATCTCGTTGCGCAGCAGGCTCACGATGCCCAGCACCAGCAGCAGCAGCAGGCCGACGATCACCACGCCGAGCAGAGCCACCACAACCATCCGCGCGCGGTCACCGGAGATGCGGCGCCCGAGCAGCGGACTGGTCGAGTACACCAGCTCGTACACCAGCAACCCGGCCAGCAGGGCCGGCAGCAGGTGCAGCTTGATGACCAGCCACAGCGCCAGCGCGGCCAGCGCATAGCTCGCATAGTCCATCGCGGTGAGGCGACGCGGACCGGGCGGGAAGGAGGGGGTGGACGCCATCGGCGGCGACTTCCTGGACACGGGACCGGCAGTCTGTCAGTCGGGGCGGACGGCCGCCAGTCCGGACCGGACGACATGACGCTGTCGTAAACTGGCCCGATGCTTGTCGATCCGATGCCACCACCAAGGTTATCCATGCGCCCACGTGTCCCCGCCCTGCTGGCGGCCCTGGCCCTGCTCGCCGGTTGCAGCGCCTCGCCCGCCCGTCACGAGTCCGTCGCCGCCCCTGCCCGCGTGGCGGCGCCCGTCGCCCCGGCACCGGCCGGCACCGCGGCGGACGACAACCTCAACGCGGTGGTGTGGACGCAGACGGCGATCGAACACGACCTGCTCTTCATGCAGACCTACCGCGACGCGCAGATGCAGCTGCTCAAGGCGCTGAAGGACCCGCACTGGGACGCGCTGAGCAAGGACGACCGCGTCGCGCCGCTGAAGGGCCTCAAGCCTGCCGTGGTGCTGGACGTGGACGAAACCGCGCTGGACAACTCGCCCTACCAGGCGCGCCTGATCAAGAGCGGCGGCGAGTACAACGAGGCCGACTGGGCCGCATGGTGCAAGGAAGAAGCCGCCCGCGCGCTGCCCGGCGCGGTCGCATTCACCCGGTTCGCGGCGAGGCACGGCATCGCGGTGATCTTCATCTCCAACCGCGCCAAGGACCTGGATTCGGTCACGCTGGACAACCTGCGCAAGGTCGGTTTCCCCGTCTCCGGCCCGGATGCGTTCCTCGGCCTGGGCACCTTCGTCGAGGGCTGCGAGCAGATCGGCACCGAGAAGGGCTGCCGGCGCCAGCTGATCAGCCGCAAGTACCGCGTGCTGATGCAGGTGGGCGACCAGATCGGCGATTTCGCCGACGTCATCGCCAACAACGCGGAAGGCCGCCAGCAGGCCATGGCGCCCTACCTGGCATGGATCGGCACGCGCTGGTTCATCCTGCCCAACGCCACCTACGGCAGCTGGGAGCCGGCCCTGTTCAACAACGACTGGACGCTGCCGCGCGACGAGCGCCGGCGCCAGAAGGAAGCGGCACTCCGCATGAGGTGATGCACCAAATCAAACACTTGCATCACATAACAAATCCATTGCCTTAACTTTTGCGAGCCGCTACCATGGCTCCGCCGACACCTGCTGCCGAGCACAGATTCCGCAGGCAAGGCCATTTCCCTTCCGGCTCTGCCGGGACTGACCCCGCAAGGCTCGCGCCGGCGGGGTTTTCTTTTGGGCACGAGGCACGCCCATGGCGACACGACGCGCTTTGCCCACGGGCGGCGCGCTCCCTGGCAGCGTGCGAGCGCGTGGGCTGCATCACCGCGGGCCGGGACGCGGGCGCTTCCCCGGTACACTAGGCGGATGCCCATGACCTCCTCGATGGACACGCCCCCGCACCGCCGCGCGCCGTGGTGGTTCAACCTGCTCGGCCACCTGCTGGAGCCGTGGCTGAAGCTGCGCCGCGATCCGGCCGAGCCCGCCGCCCTGCTCAAGGCCGGCGTGCCGGTGTGCTACGTGATCGAGCGCGACGGCCTGTCCGACGCGCTGATCCTGGAGCGCGCCTGCCGCGAGGCCGGCCTGCCCTCGCCGATGCAGCCGCTGCGCGGCACCCGTCGGCGCCGCTCGGTGTTCGCGCTGGGCCGCAGCGACGGCCTGTTCTGGGGCCGCAACCGCCAGCGCTCGCCCAAGGATGCGCTGGGCCAGCTCGCCCGCGCGCTGGAGGACGACCCCGGCCGCGACGTGCAGATCATGCCCGTGTCGATCTACGTCGGCCGCGCGCCCAGCCGCGACAGCGGTTGGTTCCGCGTGCTGTTCTCGGAAAACTGGGTGATGGTGGGCCACTTCCGCCGGCTGCTGGCGCTGCTGCTCAACGGCCGCGACACGGTGGTGCAGTTCTCCGCCCCGGTGTCGCTGCGCGAGGCGCTGGCGGAAGCGGGGGCGATGCCGCCGGAGCGCTTCGCACGCAAGATCGCCCGTGTGCTGCGCGTGCATTTCCGCCGCATCCGCGCGGCGGTGATCGGCCCCGACCTCTCGCACAAGCGCACCGTGGTCGACGCCGTGCTCAACGCCGAGCCGGTGCGTGCGGCCATCAATGCCACCGCCAGCCGGGAGAAGATTTCCCACGCCAAGGCCTGGCGCCGCGCGCAGAAGCTGGTGCTGGAGATCGCCGCGGACTATTCGCACCCGGTGGTGCGCTCGGCCTCGTTCGTGCTGTCCAACTTCTGGAACAAGCTGTACGACGGCATCGCCATGCACCACTTCGAGAAGGCGCGCGCCGCGGCGCCGGGCTATGAAGTGGTGTACGTGCCCAGCCACCGCAGCCACGCCGACTATCTGCTGATGAGCTACCAGTTGCACCACTCCGGCGTGGTGGTGCCGCACATCGCGGCGGGCGCCAACCTCAACCTGCCGGTGATCGGGCCGATCCTGCGCCGCGGCGGCGCGTTCTTCCTGCGCCGCAGCTTCAAGGGCAACGCGCTGTACTCGGTGGTGTTCAACGAGTACGTGGCGCAGCTGATCGACCGCGGCGTGCCGATGGAGTACTTCATCGAGGGCGGCCGCTCGCGCACCGGACGCCTGCTGGCGCCGCACGCCGGCATGCTGGCGATGACCGTGCGCGCGTTCCTGCGCGCGCCGCGCCGGCCAGTGCTGTTCCAGCCGGTGTACATCGGCTACGAGAAGCTGATGGAGGGCAAGTCGTACGCGGGCGAGCTGTCCGGCAAGCCCAAGGAAAAGGAATCGCTGCTCGGCCTGATCAAGGGCCTCAAGGTGCTGCGCCAGCGCTATGGCCACGTGGCACTCAACTTTGGCGAGCCGATCGAGCTCACCCCGCTGCTGGAGGCAGCCTGCGCGCAGTGGCGCGATGCCACCGGCGACCCCGATGCCAAGCCCGAGTGGCTGGGCGGCGTGGTCGACCGCCTCGCCCAGCAGATCCAGGTCAACATCAACCGCGCCGCCGACGTGAACCCGATCAACCTGCTGGCGCTGGCCTTGCTGGCCACGCCCAAGCATGCGATGGCCGAGGCCGACCTGCTCGCCCAGCTCGAACTGAGCAAGGCGCTGCTGGAAGCGCTGCCGTATTCGGACCGCGTCACCCTGACCCCGCTCGATCCCGCCGCGATCATCGCCTACGGCGAGCAGATGGGCTGGATCCGCCGCGTGGCGCACCCGCTGGGCGACGTGCTGGTGGCCGACGACGAACAGGCGGTGCTGCTGTCGTATTTCCGCAACAACGTGCTGCACCTCACCGCCACCGCGGCGTGGGTGGCGTGCTGCTTCCTCAACAACCGTCGCATGTCGCGCAACTCGGTGATCCGGCTGGGCAAGATCATCTACCCGTTCATCCAGGGCGAGCTGTTCCTGCCGTGGGACAGCGAGGGCTTCGGCCAGCAGCTGCAGGCGACGATCGATTTCTTCGTGCGCCGCGGCCTGCTCGAATCCACCGGCGAAGGCCGCGTGCTGGAGCGCGGCCCGGGCCAGGACGATGCGGCCTTCCAGCTGAAGGTGATCGGGCGCAGCCTGATCCAGGCGTTCGAGCGCTACTACATCACCCTCGCCGCGCTGGCCAAGAACGGCCCGCACGTGCTCACCGCCGCCGAGCTGGAAAGCACCTGCACGCTCACCGCGCAGCGGCTGTCCCTGCTCAGCGAACAGGCCGCGCCGGAGTTCTTCGACAAGGCGCTGTTCCGCGGCTTCATCCAGAAGCTGCGCGAGCGCAAGGTGGTGTGGACCGACGAGGCCGGCAAGCTCGTCTACGACAGCGCGCTGGAGGACATGGTGCGCGACGCGCGGGTGATCCTGGCGCGCGAGGTGCGCCACTCGATCCTCAAGATCACCCCCGGCGGCGAGGACCACCGGCACGAGGTGGATCACGCCGACGCGGAGGCCGTGCGCCTCACCGCGACGCACGACGCCACGCCGCCGGACGCCTCGCCGGCCGACCTGCATGCGCGCCACGTGGAGGCTGCACACCGCGCCCACGTGCACGAGCCGGTCGAACCCGTGGCGCCGACGGCGCCGACCGACGCGCCACGCCCCGACTAATCGCCAGTGGCCGCGCGCCGCGGCCGCTGCCTAAGATGGCGCTCCCTTCGATCCGGAGCGTCGCCATGCCTGTTCGTCCCGTCACGCTCGCCCTCGCCGGCGTGAAGATCGCCTTCGGCACCGATGCGGCGGTCTACCCGCACGGGCAGAACGCGAAGGAGTTCAAGTACATGGTCGACGCCGGCATGCCGCCGATGTATGTGCTGCAGGCGGCCACCACCCACGCCGCCGAGCTGCTGCACCAGTCCGGCAAACTCGGCCAGCTCGCGCCCGGCTTCGTCGGCGACGTGGTCGCCGTGCCCGGCGACCCGCTGCAGGACATCACGCTGATGCAGAGGGTGAACTTCGTGATGAAGGACGGCGTGGTCTACAAGCAGGACGGCGAGGCGGCTCGCTGATCCGGGCGATCGGACCGAGCCCAAGCTCCCTCTCCCCTTGGGGAGAGGGCTTCGGCAGCGCGTCGCCTCGTCGCATGGGCGCATGCCCAGCGCATGGCGCCTGCAGCCGTTCCTGTACCATCGCGGGCATGAACGAGCAGCCCAAATCCGCCCCGGAATCGACCACCCACTTCGGCTTTCGCGACGTGCCCGTCGGCGAGAAGCAGAAGCTGGTCGGCCAGGTGTTCACCTCGGTCGCGCGCAGCTACGACCTGATGAACGACCTGATGTCGTTCGGCGTGCATCGCCTGTGGAAGCGCCACTTCGTGGCGATCGGCGGCGTGCGCCGCGGCGACCGCGTGCTGGATCTGGCCGGCGGCACCGGCGACATCGCCGCGCTGCTCAAGCCGGTGGTGGGCAAGGACGGCGAAGTGATCGTGGGCGACATCAACGCCGCCATGCTGCAGGTCGGCCGCGATCGCCTGACCGACCGCGGCCTGGTCGACGGCCTGCGCTGGACCCAGCTCAACGCCGAGGCGCTGCCGTTCCCGGACAACAGCTTCGACGCGGTGACCATGGCCTTCGGCCTGCGCAACGTCACCGACAAGGACACCGCCCTGGCCGAGATCTGCCGCGTGCTCAAGCCCGGCGGCCGGGCGCTGGTGCTGGAGTTCTCCCGGGTGCAGAACGAGGCGTTCGGCAAGCTCTACGACTTCCACTCGTTCAACATCCTGCCCAGGCTCGGCAAGCTGTTCGCCGGCGACGCCGACAGCTACCAGTACCTGGCCGAGTCGATCCGCAAGCACCCCGACCAGCAGACCCTCAAGGGCATGATGGAGCGCGCCGGCTTCGGCAAGGTGGAAGTGCGCAACCTCACCAACGGCATCGTGGCAATCCACAAGGCGTACAAGTTCTGATCGGCACGCGCTGCCGCCGCGGCAATGCCAGCGGCCGGACTGCCCGCGAGCGGATCAGCCGCTGCGCAGATCCGCGGTGATCGTGCCGACGGCGGCCGACTCCACGTCGTGCGGCGTGTCGCGCCACGGCTCGACCAGCGCCTCGGCGTACCAGCGCCGCATCGACGGCAGCGCCAGCAGCCGCTGGACGTAGGCCGACGCCGCCGGGTCCAGCGCCAGTCCGTAGGTCTGCACGCGGAACGCCACCGGCGCATAGAACGCATCTACCGCGGTGAAGCGCGCGCCGGCCAGGAACGGCCCGCCGAAACGGCGCAGCCCCTCGCTCCACAGCTCGTCGATGCGCGCCACGTCGGCGGCCAGCGCCGGTCCGATCTCGTGCAGGCGGATGCGCAGGCCGCAGCTCATCGAACACTGCTGGCGCAGCGCGCCGAAGCCCGAATGCATCTCGGCTGCCGCACAGCGCCCCCAGGTGCGCGCGGCGGCGTCCTGCGGCCAGGCCGGGTGGCGCTCGGCCAGGTATTCGGCGATCGCCAGCGAATCCCACACCACCGTGCCGCCGTCGTGCAGGCACGGCACGCGGCCGTTCGGGGAGAACGCGCGGAAGGCCTCCCAGTTGGAGCCCGGCGTGAACACGTGCATGCGCTCCTCGAACGCGATGCCCAGCTCGTGCAGCAGCACCCACGGGCGAAGCGACCACGAGGAGTAGTTCTTGTTGGCGATGTGCAGGGTCAGCATGACGACGCTCCAGCGGCAGGGATCAGGATTCGCACGGTACCGCAGCAGGCGCCGGCACCGGCGCACGACGGCGCGCATTGGCCAGCACCACGCCGGCCACGGTCACCACGCCGCCGACCAGGGTCAGCGGCCCGGGTCGTTCGCCCAGCCACACCCAGCCGATCAGCACCGCGATCGGCGGCGAGAAGTAGATGAAACTGGACACCTGCGAGGCCGAGCTGCGGTGGATCGCCACGTTCCACGCGATGTAGCCGATGAAGGTGGGCGCGATGCCCAGCCACAGCAGCGCGGCGATCGCCGGCCACGGCGCCACGGCCACCGCCTGCGGCAGGTGCAGGCCGAACGGCAGCGAGCCCAATGTGCCGGCGAAAAAACCGAACGCGGTCACGCCCAGCGTGCCGTGGCGCGCGGACAACGGTTTCAGTCCCACGAAATAGACCGCCGAGGCCGCCACGCTCAGCAGCACCAGCGCGGCCATCGGCTCGAAGCGCAAGGCCTTGCCGCTGGCCAGCACCACCAGCACCACGCCCACGAGCGCCACGCCCAGCCCCACCAGCGTGCGCGCCGGCAGTCGCTCGCGCAGCCACACGGCCGACCACGCCACCGTCGCCGCCGGCACCAGCGAGATCAGGATCGACGCCGTGCCGCTGGCGATGCGCGTCTCGGCGTAGTTCAGGCACAGGTGATAGACGGTGAGGCCGATCACGCCCAGCAGGGCCAGCTGCGGCCAGTCGCGCCGCGGCGGCAGCGGCACCCGCTTGATCGCCAGCAGCAGCGCGAAGCACAGCGAGGCGATGCTCAGGCGCGCCAGCGCCACCTCGCCCGGGGTGAACGCGCTCAGCGCGTAGGCGATCGAGGCATACGCCGACGACCAGGTGAGCAGGGCGATGCCGACGCAGACCAGCGCGCGGGCATCGAGACGATCGGGGCTTGCCATGGGGACGTATCCGGGCGGGAAAGCGAAGGATGGGAAGTGCGCATGCTAGTGGCGCCGCCGGTGACCGGGAATAATGAATGCGTTACGCCAACGGCCTTTCGCCATCGAAAATCACACTTGCCCGGGATTTTCACCGTGGAATCCAAACCCGAACTCGACGCCAAGGACTGGCAGCTGCTCGAAGCCCTGCAGGCCACGCCCGCCTGCTGAAGATCCATCCCAGCATCAGCACCACCACGTTGGTGGTGCTGCAGACGCCGCATGCGAACCGACCGATCACGCGTGCGATGTGGAACGCGGCGAGCGCGCTGTCGCACGAGTAGCCTCGGCATTTTCCGCAACACGGAATCGCCCCATGCGCACGCTCTACCCCGAGGTCACGCCCTACCTCGTCGAACACCTGGCGGTCGATGCGCTGCACACGCTTTACGTGGAGCACTGCGGCAATCCGGACGGCCTGCCGGTGATCTTCCTGCACGGCGGCCCCGGCGCGGGCCTGTCGGACTATCACCGGCGCTTCTTCGACCCCGCGCGCTACCGCATCGTGCTGTTCGACCAGCGCGGCGCGGGCCGCTCCACGCCGTTCGCCGAGCTCACCGGCAACACCACCTGGCACCTGGTGGCCGACATCGAGGCGATCCGCGAACACCTCGGCATCGAGCGCTGGGCGGTGTTCGGCGGCTCGTGGGGTTCCACGCTGGCGCTGGCCTACGCGCAGGCGCACCCGGCGCGCGTACTGGGGCTGGTGCTGCGCGGCATCTTCCTCGGCCGCGATGAGGAACTGCGCTGGTTCAACGAAGCGGACGGCGGCGCGCGGCAGATCTTTCCCGAGCGCTGGGCGCGCTTCGTGGCACACATCCCCGCGGCCGAGCGCGACTCCATGCTGGGAGCCTACTGGCGCCGCCTCGCCAGCGACGACGAGGCCACCCGCCTCGCCGCGGCGCAGGTCTGGAGCGCCTGGGAAGGCGGCAGCACCACGCTGGAACACGATCCGCACGGCAGCGGCGACTTCGACGATCCGCACCGCGCGGTGAGCCTGGCCCTGATGGAGGCGCACTATTTCCGCCACCGCATCTTCCTGGAGGAGAACCAGCTGCTGCGCGACATCGGCCGCATCCGGCACATCCCCTCGACCATCGTGCACGGCCGCTACGACATCGTCTGCCCGATGAAGAGTGCGTGGGACCTGAGCCAGGCCTGGCCCGAAGCCGAGCTGCGCGTGGTGCTGGCCGGCCACAGCGCGGCCGATCCGGCGATCGTCGACGCGCTGGTCAGCGCCACCGACGCACTGGCCGAGCGCTTCGCCTGAACCATGAGTCATGGCAGGCGGCGCCACGTCACCTCGCCGTGCGCTCCTTCGGGGCGATCTGACCCGCACAAGATTCGGATGGCGGCCATCCCCTGCCGTCGCCAGACTGCGCGCTCCCCCACCCGGAGTGCACCGATGCTGACCCTGTTCGACTACCTGCCCTCGCAGAACGCCTGGAAGGTGCGCCAGTTGCCCGCCTTCGGCCGGCGACCTGCCCTGAGCAACCGGGCCTTCGGACACGGGTCGGCCAGGGAAGGCCGGTGGCATACTCGGCGCTTTCCGTTTGCCGGAGTGGTCCCCCGATGCACCTGTTGTCCACGCTCGCCGCGAGCGCCCTGCTGCTGCCGCTGGCGGCCCATGCCGCCGACCCGTACTCCTACGCGCAGCCCGACCAGGTCAGGGTCACCCACCTCGACCTCGATCTGAAGCTCGACTTCCCGCACAAGCAGCTGCACGGCCGCGCCACGCTGAGCCTGGACTGGGTGAACCCGAAGGCGACCTCGCTGGTGCTGGACACGCGCGACCTGAAGATCGCCCGCATCGAGGGCATCGACGCCAAGGGCCGCGCCAGCGCGCTGACCTATGCGCTGGCGCCCCGCGACAAGCAGCTGGGCAGCAAGCTCACCATCGCCGCGCCGACGCATCCGGCCAGGGTGCGCGTCCTCTACACCACCTCGCCACAAGCCAGCGGCCTGCAGTGGCTGACCCCGGCACAGACCGCCGACAGGAAACTGCCCTTCATGTTCTCGCAGAGCGAGTCGATCCACGCGCGCTCGTGGGTGCCGCTGCAGGATTCGCCGGCGATCCGCATCACCTATGACGCCCACGTCACCGCGCCGAAGGACGTGCGCGTGGTGATGAGCGCGCCCAACGACGCCAGGCATCCGCTCAATGGCGACTTCTCGTTCCACCAGCCGCATGCGATCCCCTCCTACCTGCTGGCGATCGCCGCCGGCGACATCGCCGCGGAGGCCACCGGCCCGCGCAGCGCGGTGTATGCCGAGCCGTCGATGGTGCACAAGGCGGCGCGCGAGTTCGACGACACCGAAAAGATGATCGCCACCGCCGAAAAGCTCTACGGCCCCTACCGCTGGGGCCGCTACGACCTGATCGTGCTGCCGCCGTCGTTCCCGTTCGGCGGCATGGAAAACCCGAACATGACCTTCGCCACGCCGACCATCGTGGTGGGCGACAAGAGCCTGGCCTCGGTGGTCTCGCACGAGCTGGCGCACAGCTGGTCGGGCAACCTGGTGACCAACGCCAGCTGGCGCGATGGCTGGCTCAACGAGGGCTTCACCACCTACGTGCAGGGCCGCATCACCGAGGCGGTGTACGGCAAGTCGCTGGCCGACGAGGAGGCGCTGCTGTCGGCGCGCGCGCTGGAGAAGAACATCGGCTCGATGCCGGCCAACAGCCAGAAGCTGGCGCCGGTGCCGGGCGACGTGGACGCCGACGACGCGCTGTCCGACGTGGCCTACGACAAGGGCTCGTGGTTCCTGCGCACGCTGGAGCAGCGCTTCGGCCGCGCCGCGTTCGATCCATACTTGAAAAGCTACTTCGACCACTTCGCCTTCCAGAGCATCACCACCGAGCAGATGCTGGCCTTCCTCAAGGCCCACCTGATCGACAAGTACCCCGGCAAGATGTCCTGGGACGAGGTGAACGCCTGGGTCTACGGCACCGGCATCCCCAAGGACGCGCCGCTGCCGACCTCGGCGCGCTTCGACATGATCGATGCGAAAGTGAAGGCATTCACCGCCGGCACGCTGCCCGCCGACCGGCTCGACGCGAAGGACTGGAACACGCAGGAGTGGATGTACTTCCTCGACCGCCTGCCCGACGCGCCCAAGCTGGATGCGATGAAGGCGCTCGATGCCGCCTGGCACCTCACCGGCACGCCGAACGCCGAGATCGGCATGCGCTGGTACATCCATGCCATCGCCGCCGGCGACAGGGACGTGTGGCCCGCCGCGCGCGAGCACATGACCCGCATCGGGCGCATCTACCTCACCACGCCGGTGTACCGCGCCTTCGCCGCCACGCCGGACGGCCTGGCCTACGCCAAGGCCGCCTATGCCAGGGCGAAGGACGGCTATCACCCGCTGACCCGGCAGGTGATCGAGGGCATCTTCGCCAAGGCGAAGGCCAAGCCGGCGAAGTAGGCGCGGGCGCCGTCTTCGATGCGCTGCGCTGACACATCCACGCCGTACCCCCCCACTTTCCGCACAGGCCCAGGCCATGTCCTCCTCGCCCGCCACCACGCCCGCCCCCTCCCGCCCGCTGTGGCAGCGCCTGCTGCTGCGACGGCTGAAATTCCTGCTCGGCGTGATCGTGGTGCTGGGGCTGGCGCTCGGCGGCAGCTACCTGTTCGCGCCGCAGTGGCTGCTGCAGGCGAACTTCGCCCGCCAGGCCATGGCCGCGCATCTGGACACGAAAACGGTGCAGGCGGGCGACACGCGCTGGTCGTACTACGAGGGCGGCGAAGGCCCCACCCTTGTGCTGCTGCACGGCTACGATGCCAGCAAGGAGGTTTGGCTGGAGGTGGCGAAGGAGCTCACGCCGCACTTCCATCTGATCATTCCCGATCTCCCCGGCTGGGGCGACTCCTCGCGCCACGACGGCGCCAGCTACGACATCGATGCGCAGGCCGCGCGCCTGGCTGCGTTCATGCAGGCACTGGGCCTGCGCAGTGTGACCGTGGTGGGGCATTCCATGGGTGGGGCGATCGCTGGCGTCTACGCGGCGGAGCATCCGCAGGTGGTCAACCGGCTGGTGCTGATGGACTCGTTCGGCCTGCGCTCGAAGGAGAACGACTTCGCCCGCACCGCACTCTCCGGCAGCAATCCGTTCGACTACGACGACCGCGCCGGCTTCGCGCGTGCCGCCGCGCTGGCCTTCGAGAAGGTGCCCGACCTGCCCGGCCGCTTCATCGACGTGCTGATCCAGCGCAACCGGCGCGACCGCGGCTTCCTCGACAAGACCTTCAACGGACTGCGCAAGCCCTCGCAGTACCTGTCCGTGCAGCAGCGCCTGGGCCAGCTCACCATGCCGGTGATGGGCCTGTGGTGCCGCGACGACAAGATCATCGACATCTCCGCGCTGGACAGCCTGCGCAACGGTCTGATCAATGCCGCCGCCATCAGCACCACCACGCTCAGCGGCTGCAACCACATGCCGATGCTGGAAAAGCCCGAGCAGACCGCGCAGGTGCTGACCGCGTTCGAGCTGTCGCACTGATGGAACAGCGGTCGCCCACAGGGTGCGCTCCTACGGCAGCCACCGTGGAGCGCACCCTGTGCGCGACCGGCCGCATGGCGATTGGTCCAACAACACCCCCGGCACCAACGCCTTCACCCGCCGCATGTAGCCCTCGTAGCGCACGCCGAACTGCTCACGCATCCAGCGCTCTTCCAGCTTCGGCTTGAACCAGTGCATCAAGTGTCGACCGTCACCCGCGCGGGTGGACGAGGCTCAGTCCGCCACGTCCGCCACCAGGCGGTCCAGCTCGGCCTTCAGCAGCGAGCCGTTCTGGCGCAGCCAGTCGCGCTGCTCGCGCCAGCCGGGAAACAGGGTTTCCACCAGCGCCCAGAAGCGCGGCGAATGGTTGCGCACCTTGAGGTGGCACAGCTCGTGGGCGAGCACGTAGCGCAGCGCGGCGGGCGGGGCCAGCGCGAGGGCGAGATCGAGATTGATGCGGTCGCGGGTGTCCAGGCTGCCCCACAGGCTTTTCAGCGGGCGGATCTTCAGCGCGGTGGGCGCCAGGCCGAGCTGCGGCACGTAGCCGGCCAGCCAGCGCGAGACGTCGCGACGGATCAGCGACTCGAAATGCGAGGCGAGCAGACCGCGCGCCACCGGCAGGGCGCGGGTGTGCGGGCGCGGGATGATCAGCGTGATGCCGGCCTCGGCGCTCTCGATGCGCGGATACGGGCCTTCGGCCCAGTCCAGCGACACGCGCTCGCCGCGCACCGGAATCCGGGTGGCATGGCCCACGCGCAGCGGCGGCAGCGGCTTCACCAGCAGGTTGAGCTCGTCGAGTTTCTGCTCCAGCCAGTCGGCGTGGCTGCGCAGGAAGGCGCTGACCTGGGCCGGGTGCGTACCGCGCGGATAGCTGACGCGCGCACCCCTGGGGGTGACGGTGAGGCGCAGTCGGCGCGCGCGCGGGTGGGCGGCCTTGAGCACGCGGATCGTGCTGCCGCCGGCGGTCGCCAGTTCCAGCCAGTCGCCTTCGAGTTGCTGCGCCATGCCGCCATGTGCCTGTGGATCGAGCCGTTGCGCGGGCGGTGTCGATATCGCCCTCCCGCGCCGGGAATTGCCCTGGATTCTGGCAGGGTTTGGCGACGCGCACGTGATGTTTCAACGGGGTGCGGCCGCGCGTGCCGCGGCCCGCACCATTCGCACGCGTATGTCAGGCGTCGGCCGGGCGCGGCAGGCCGAACCACTCTTCCAGCTTGGCCAGCAGGCGCTCCAGCTCCAGCGTGAGCAGGGCGAAGCTGGCGTCGGCCTCGGCGGCGGCATCGGCGTGGCTGTCGCCCATCTCGTCCAGCACCACGTCGAGGAACTTCAGCTTGCGCACGATCAGGTCCTCGCCCAGCACGAAGCTCATGCGGTCGTCGAACACCAGGCCGAGCTGAAACACCTGCTTGCCGTTGCGCAGGTGCTCCTTGATCTCCTCGCTGTCGAGCTCCTGCCGGCGGCACTTGGCGATGGCGCCGGTGGCAGTGGCCGGATCGCGCAGCTCCACCTCGTCGCCCAGCGCCAGGCCGGCCGGCAGCGTGCCGTTGGCGAGCCAGTCGGTCATCAGCACGCGCGGACCCTCCTCCGGCGCCAGCGGCACGGCGGGGAAGCTGCCCAGCGCCTCGCGGATCTGGGTCAGTGCGTTCTCGGCCGACTTGCGGCTGGAGGTATCGAGCACCAGCCAGCCGTGCTTTTTGTCGACGTAGGCGGACATGCGCGAGGTGCGCACGAAGGCGCGCGGCAGCAGTTCGGTGAGCAGATCTTCCTTGATCCGCTTGCGCTCGCGGCCGCCGACCTTGCGGCCTTCCTCCTCGGCGATCTTCTGCACCTTGCGTTGCAGCTCGTCGTTGATCACGGCCGCCGGCAGCAGCTTGTCCTCGCCGCCCACGGTGACCATGGTGCAGGCGTTGACGACATGGGTGAGCGCGGCCTCCTCGCCGCGGCCCACCGGCGGCACGAAGCCCCGGGTGAACATTTCCAGCGGGCCGCAGGGGCGCAGGCGGTGCCCGGCGAGGGCGTCGTCGAGGCGGTTCAAATCCGCGGCGACGGCGGGGGAAAAGCGGAACAGGGTGAGATTGCGGAAGAACATGCGGTGTCCGGTTGGGGGCGCAGCAGGCGGTGTGAGCAGCCAGCTACGCGGGATAACGGAGGTGAGGGGTGGAGGCCCGTGTTGTCGAAAAACGCCGATCGCCCGAACTTTCTCACCGTCATCCCGGCGAAAGCCGGGATCCAGCGTCTTTCCGGGTGCGGAGCCAAGGCACTGGATCCCGGCTTTCGCCGGGATGACGAGCGTGGAGTTTGAGTCGTCTCAGGGTCACCGGCTGCGACAGCAACCTCAGCCCGCCACCTTGGCGATGGCATCAGCCACATAACCGAGGTTCTGCGTATTGAGCGCCGCCACGCAGATGCGGCCGGTGCCGAGCGCGTAGATGGCGAACTCCTCGCGCAGGCGCTCGACCTGCGCCTTGCTCAGGCCCGAGTAGGAGAACATGCCCGCCTGGCGCTGGATGAAGCCGAACTCGTGGCCGTGCGCGGCGAGCTTCTGCACCAGCCCAGCACGCATGGCGTGGATGCGCTCGCGCATCTCGCCCAGTTCGCTCTCCCACAGCGCGCGCAGCTCGGCGCTGGCCAGCACGCCGGCCACCAGCTGGCCGCCGTGCGCGGCCGGGCTGGAGTAGTTGGCGCGGATGGTCTGCTTGATCTTCGAGCGCAGGCGCGCGGCCTCGTCGCGGTCGGCGCCGATCATCGACAGCACGCCCACGCGCTCGCCGTACAGCGAGAACGATTTGGAATACGAGCTGGCCACCACGAACGCCTCGATGCCCGACTCGGCGAACATCCGCACCGCGGTGGCGTCGGCGTCGATGCCCTGGTCGAAACCCTGGTAGGCCATGTCGACGAAGGGCAGCAGCTTGCGCTCCTTCACCAGCTCCACCACCTGCGCCCACTGGTCGGGCGCGAGATCCACGCCGGTGGGGTTGTGGCAGCACGCGTGCAGCAGCACCACGGTGCCCGGTGCCAGCCTGCCGAGGTCCTCCAGCATGCCGGCGAAATCCAGGCCGCGGGTGCTGTCGTCGTAGTAGCGGTAATCCAGCAGCTGGAAGCCGGCGGTGCGGAACACCACGTGATGGTTGCCCCAGCTCGGGTTGCTGATGGCGATCTTCGCGTCGATGCCAGCCACCTGCCTGAGCAGGTCGGCCGCCACGCGCAGCGCGCCGCTGCCGCCGATGGTCTGCGCGCTGGCCACGCGGCCGGCTTCGAGCAGCGGCGAGCCCTCGCCGAACAGCAGCTGCTGGCTGAGCTTGTTGTAGGCCGGCAGGCCGTCGATCGGCAGGTAGCCGCGCGGCTGGGTGTCGCGCGCCAGCGCCTGCTCCACCTGCTGCACCGCCTTGAGCACCGGCACGCGTCCCTGCTCGTCGGTGTAGATGCCCACGCCGAGGTTCACCTTGTTCGGGCGCGGGTCGGCGACAAAGGCTTCGGTGAGGCCGAGGATCGGATCGCCCGGGGCCATTTCGACGGATGCAAAGAGGGACATGACAGTGCTCAAAGGATGGTGATTGGAAGTATGGACGTCTAAACGGCTTGATCGGCAGCCGGCCCGCCAGCATAACCGGCCAGCCACGCGCGCGCATCGGCGGCGGGCCCGTCGCGCTTGGCGCCCAGCGCGGCGAAGTCGAACAGCCTGCGGTCGGCCAGCTGCGAGGGCGATACGCTGCCCAGCGCGCGGAAGATGTTCTCGCTGCGCCCGGGCTGGAGCTTCTCCCACTCGGCCAGCATCTGGCCCACGGCCTTGCGCTGCAGGTTCTCCTGCGAGCCGCACAGGTTGCACGGGATGATCGGAAAGGCGCGCTGCGCGGCGTACGCGGCGATGTCGCTTTCCTTGCAATAGGCCAGCGGGCGGATCACCACGTGGCGGCCGTCGTCCGAGCGCAGCTTCGGCGGCATCGCCTTGAGCTGGGCCTGGTAGAACAGGTTGAGGAAGAACGTGCCGAGGATGTCGTCGCGGTGGTGGCCCAGCGCGATCTTGCTGATGCCGTTCTCCGCCGCCCACTGGTACAGCGCGCCGCGGCGCAGGCGCGAGCACAGGCTGCACATGGTCTTGCCGGCCGGGATCACCCGGGTCACCGTGCTGTAGGTGTCCTGCTCGATGATGTGGAACGGCACGCCGCGCGCGGTGAGGTAGTCGGGCAGCACGTGCGCCGGAAAGCCCGGCTGCTTCTGGTCCAGGTTCACCGCCACCAGCTCGAAGCGCACCGGCGCCTTCGCCTGCAGCGACAGCAGCATGTCCAGCAGGGTGTACGAATCCTTGCCGCCGGACAGGCACACCATCACCGTGTCGCCGTCCTCGATCATGTTGAAGTCGGCGATCGCCTGGCCGACCTGGCGGCGCAGGCGCTTGGCCAGCTTGCCGGCTTCGTGGCTGTGCTTGCGGGTGCGGTCGGGCGGGGCGGACATGGGCGGCGATGCGGTACGCAGGACGGCCATTGTAGCGGGCTGACCCGGGCGAGGCCGGAGGCGTACACTGCGGCCTTCCTTCCACGCGCACCCGCCATGACGGCCCCGGACCTGCCCTCGATCGCCCAGACACTGGCCGAATTGCGGCGCGAACACCGCGCACTCGACACCCAGGTGGCCGAGATGGTGGCCGCCGGCTCGCGCAACGAGCTGCAGATCACCCGCCTGAAAAAGCGCAAGCTGCTGCTGAAGGACGCCATCGCGCGACTGGAAAGCAAGCTGATTCCCGACCTCGACGCCTGAGCACCGCCCCCACATGACGCCCCTCGCCCCGGTGCACCTGGAGGACGACCACGTCCTGCTCGAACCGCTGCACGCCGACCACGCGCCCGCGCTGGGGGCGGCCGCCGCCGACGGCGAGCTGTGGAAGCTGTGGTTCACCAACGCGCCGCCGCCGGGCACCGCCGCCGGCTACATCGCCGCCGCGCGGGCCGGGCAGGCCGAGGGCCGCATGCTGCCGTTCGCGGTGCGCGAGAAGCGCTGCGGCGAGATCGTCGGCACCACCCGCTACTACGACTTCGACCCGGCGCTGCCGCGCATCGCCATCGGCTACACCTGGTACGCGAAACGCTGGCAGAAGAGCCACCTCAACACCGCCTGCAAGCGCCTGCTGCTCGGTCATGCGTTCGAGGCGCTGGACTGCGTGGCCGTGGAATTCCACACCGACCACCGCAACCTCGATTCGCAGCGCGCGATCGAACGCCTGGGGGCGCACCGCGACGGCGTGCTGCGCGCCCACAAGCGCCGCCCCGACGGCAGCCTGCGCGACACTGTGTGCTATTCGATCCTCGCCGGCGAATGGCCGGACGTGCAGCGCTGGCTGACGCTGCGGCTGCAGCGCCTTACCACGCCCACCTGATATCGCACGACACTCGGTAGAAGCGCACCCTGTGCGCGATGCTTCTGGCTTTGATGCCTCCGAGAGCATCGCGCACAGGGTGGGCTCCTACCAAAGGCGCTGTAGGAGCGCACCCTGTGCGCGAACAGCCTCGCGCTTCGTTGCTGCATCGATCGCCCACAGAGCCTGCCCTCGACTCGATCGAGGGGTGGGCTCCTACAACAGGCGATTGGCGAGACGATCCAGCCGCACGCCCCTGAGCCGGCGCAGCAACTTGCGCATGGGCGCGGGGTAGTCGCGCACGGTGTCCAGCGCGTGGTGGTCGCGCAGCCGCGTGGCGTGGCGCTTGAGCGCCATCCACTCGGCGGCGTGCTGGGCGCGCAGGTGGCCGTGCGGATCACGCAGCACCAGGGCGTTCTCTAGATCCAGCGCCCAGGCGCGCGGGTTGAGGTTGTTGCCGGTGAGCACGGCCACGTCGTGGTCGATGAACAGCCCCTTCAGATGAAAACTGTTGTCGGCATGCCTCCACAGGTGCAGCACCAGCTGTCCGCTGGCCAGGTGCTTGCGGTGCACGCGCGCGAAGCGCCGCAGGTTGCTCTCGTAGAGATAGGGCAGCGCGCCGATGGTGCGGAACGGCTGACCCGGCGGGATGTAGAAGTCGTTGGCGACCTTGTCGCCCACCATGATCTCCACCGTGCAGCCGCGGCGCAGCAGCACGCCGATCGCGGCGCGCACCGGGCGCGGCAGGTTGAAATAAGGGGTGAGCAGAACCACCCGCTCGCGCGCGCCGGTGAGCAGCGCCAGCAGGGTGTCGTTGAGCGTGTTGTCGGTGCGGCCGAAGCCGGCCAGCGGCGTCACCGCCACGCTGTTTTCGTGGAGCGGCTCTTGCGTCACCTCGTAGCGCGCCTCGGCCAGCTGCTGGCGCAGCGCGCGGATCGCCGGCAGCAGACTGGCGGTGCTCGGCACCTCGGGCACGTTGAGGCGCGGCACCGCCGGTTGATCCATTAGGTAGCGCTGCACAAAGCCGGCCATCGCATCGGCCAGCGGCGCGTGGCGCAGCAGGTGGTAGCGATCCAGCCGGTAGCGGCCGTGGCGGGCCAGGTAGACGTTGTTGAAGCTGGCACCGGAATACAGCACCGCATCGTCGATCACTGTGCCCTTCAAATGCAGCACGCCGAACAGCTCGCGGTTCTGCACCGGCACGCCGTAGATCGCCACGCCGTCGCCGCGCTCGCGCGCCCAGGCGCGGTACATGCCGGCATTGCCCTCGCTGCGCGCCTTGCCGATCAGGCCGCGCTGGGCGCGGTGCCAGTCCACGAACACGGCAATCTCCAGCGCCGGCCGGCGCGCCTTGGCCGCGTACAGCGCGTCGAGCACCTCGCGGCCGCCGTCGTCGTCTTCTAGGTACAGCGCCACGATCACGATGCGCCGCTCGGCGGCGGCGATCGCCGCCAGCAGCCGTTCGCGGTAGGCCGTCGGGTCCGGCAGCGTCTCGATCGCCGAGGCGGGCACGGCGAACGCAGGCAGCGCATCGAGCACGACCCGCGCCCGCGATGCCCGGCGAAACGGCAGCAGGCGGCTGGCCACGCGGCCGGGAAGGCGGGTCAGTCGTTTCATGTCGGGCAAGGATGCCGCCGGGCGTGTGCGCGCAAAGTGTCGAGCATGGCGGCAACCGTGCCGTCGCGAAAGCGTGGCTGCTCAGTCGGACGCCTCCGGCGCACCCAGGAATTGGGCGATCCGCTGAAGCCGGCGGCGCTGTCGGCGGATGTACCAGAGGTTGAAGGCCACCGTGGCCAGTACGACCGGTCCATTGAACGCGATCTGCACTACCAGCATCCGCCGCAACCGTGCGTCGTTTTGCCAACTCGCCGGCTGCAGTTGCGGCCAGGCCAGCACGATCACAAAAACCAGCATCAGGGCGAGTCCATACAGGCCGACCTTCGCCAACCGAATGCCCGCGCGCGCCCTGCGCTCGGTAAGACGCATCAGCGCGCCGGGACTGTCAGCCGGCGCGCGCCAGGTGCCGCGACGTAGCCAAAACGACGCGCCCCAAAACACCAGCACTAGCGCCATCGCACCGATACAGAAGGTTTTCCAGCGCAGGCTCAACGCGGGGTGATGGATCAGCCCCACGGTCTGCACCAGCGCGAGCAGCGAAGTGAGTGCCTCGAAGGCAACCATCGCGGTCATCCGCCAGCGCTTGTTCCTCACCTGGCGCTTCAGCCGCTGCACGTCGACCACCGGCTGGCGCTGCCAGCTCTCGCTCCACTGGCGCCACTCTTCCTGCTCGCTCATGCGGCACCTCCCAATCGCTGTTTCAAGGCCGTGCGCGCCCGATTGAGGTGTACCCCGACCGCATTGACCTGGATGCCGAGGGCATCGGCAATTTCACCGTGGCTGAAACCCTCCAGCGCCAGCGTCACCGCCTGGCGCAGCGACAGGGGCAGGCTGCGCACGGCTGCCTGCAATCGCTGATGCTCTTGCGTCACATGGGCGTGTCGATACGGACCAGCGGCAGGATCGGGCAGGTCATCGGCCAGCTCCGCCACGCGCGGACGCCGCCGCTCGCCCATGGCGTGGGTGGCCCCGCGGTTATGCGCAACGCGTGCCACGAAGGTGCTCAGGCTGGCGTCGCCGCGCCAGGCCGGCAGGGCGCGCCAGAGTGCCAGCGCAATCTCCTGCAGCAGATCGTCGCGCAGCGACGGGTCGGCTTCATAGCTGGCCGCAATGCGTGAGAGCAGGCCGGCATGCTCGTCGAGCAGGCCGGCGAACCGCTCGCTCGTCGTCATGCCGTCATGCGCGAGCAAGCCCCGGCGCCATGCGCGTCGCGCTCACGTCGCGCCATGCGGTGAAGCTGACCAGACTGCCGATCGGCAGCAACACGAGCAGCAACGGCAGCGCCCAGGGGCTGGAGAGTGCGACAGCGAAAAGAGCCGCCTGGGGCAACATCGCCAGGATGAAGGTCAGCGGCATGGCACTCACCAGACGCACGCCGCCGGCCAGGGCGTGCGCGCAGCTCGCACCACGGAAAAGAAACAGTGGCATGGCAAAGGCGAACAGGATGGACGGGAGCATGCCCGGCAACAGCAGGACCCATTCAAATGCACGAGTCTGCAGTTCGCGATGCGTGGCCATGTGCCCGAGCAGCACCGCGTCGATGGCGCCCTGACCAAACCATGCAGCGGCACAAGCAAGCTGGAATCCGAAAACGATGAGCCCCACGCTGGCGCACAGGGCCCAGAGTGCGCGCCATCGTGGCTGCCGCCAACCCGCCCACAGGCACGAAAAGCGCAGGCGCTCGCCCTGCTGCAGCTGCTGCAAGCCCATCCATACGCCGGCCGCCAACATCGGCACGACCACCTTGGAAATCGTCACTCCCGCCAGCGGGATCAGCTGGAGCAGCGCCTCCACCACGAGGCTCACGACGCCCAGGCCGACCAGCATGAGCGGCGCGCGTCGCCAGAGCCGGAAGGCCTCTCGATACCAGCGCAGGACGCGAACAACTGGCGACATGGCCGCGTGGGAGGGTGTGACAACCATCGACATGGGCAGCATTCCTTGGCAGGGGCGAATACCTGTTAGTACGCCGTCGGCCTGAAAACCTTACATGTGCGAGGTGCCGGCCAAGGAGCCAGCGGCAGCGCAACGAAAGCGGGCGCCACGAGGCGCCCGCCCAATCTCCATGGATCGCCGAGCTCAGTGTCCCTGGATCGGGTACGACTGGAAGCCGCTGGCCGGGACCGTCTGTGCCGGCGCAGTGGTGCTGGTCGGCGCGACCGGGGTGGCCTGGCCGACGGGCAGGCGCTGGCTGCCGCAGCGGTACGCACCCCAGGGCTGTGAGCCGTCGGTCGGCTCGGCCAGCGGCTTGATGGTGTCGGCGTTCATCTTGGCCGCCTCGTTGCGCGCCATCACTTCCAGCTCGTCGCGCACCTTGATCTGGTTGCGGTCGACCGGACCGACGCGGTCCATCACCGACACGGTGACCTTGCCCAGCTCCTGGCACTGCGACACGTCGCCGTTCCAGGCGGTGCGCACCGCCTTGCCGGCGTCGTCCAGCTTGATGCCCCACGAGCAGGCGCCGAGCAGCACGACGGGGACGAGCAACAGGGTCTTGCGCATGGATGACTCCGCGATGGATGGGCTGGATGGCATGAGGGGCCGGGCAGCCGCCGGCCCGGCCCCTCATCGTACCGCGGGAATGCCGCGGGGTTTCCCAACGGTGGCTTACTTCGCGGGCGCCGCCGGCTTGCCGTCGGCGTCGAGCACCCGCATGGCGCCCAGGTCGAGCTTCTTCAGCGGCGGCTCGATCTTCGACAGGTCGCCCACGATCACCCAGGTGAGCCGGTTCGGGTGGATGACCTCCTTGGCCGCGGCGTTGACCTCGGCATCGGTCTGCGCCTCGGTGCGCGCCTTGAGGGTCTGCACGTAGTCATCCGGGCGGTGGTACAGCACGATGCCCTGCAGCGCGCCCATCACCGCGCTGGTGGTCTGGTAGCTGCCCGGCATCGAGCGCACCTCGCCGTCCTTGATCTTGCCGATCTCCGCGGCGGTGAGCGGCTTGGCGCCTACCACGGCCCGGGCTTCCTTGAGCATCTCGGCGACCGACTCGGCGGTCTTGTCGGTCTGCACCGGCGCGTACAGCAGGAACGGGCGCTGGCCCTGCGCGTTCTGCAGGAAGCTGAAGGCGCCGTAGGCCCAGTGCTTGTCCTCGCGCAGGTTCATGTTGAGGCGCGAGGTGAAGGTGCCGCCGAACGCGCCGTTCATGGTCTGGATCGGCAGGTTGTTCGGCGCCTCGGTGGAGGGCGCCACGATGCCGGCCAGGATCAGGCTCTGCTGCGCACCCGGGCGGTCGATCAGGTACACGCGCGGGTTGGCCGGCGGGGCGACCTTGGTCAGGTGCTTGGCCGGAACCTTGCCGCTGGCCGTCCAGTTGCCGAACACCGTGTTGAGCTCGGGGATGATCTTGTCCAGCGTGGTGTCGCCGGCGACCAGGATCTTCACGTTGTCCGGGCGGATGAAGTCGCCCATGAACTGGCGCATGTCCTGCGTGGTGAGCGAGCTGATCGACGCCTCGGTGCCCGAGCCGGTGAACGGGATGGCGTACGCGTTGCCCTCGCCGTACAGCAGTGGCGGCAGCGTGCGCAGCGCGATGCCCACCGGCTGGCTCTTCTCCTGCGCGATGCGCGCCAGCCACTGGCCGCGCACGCGCGCCACGTCGGCATCGCGGAACGCCGGGTTGCGCACGATGTCGGCAAACAACGCCAGCGAGGGCTTGAGCTGGTCGTCCAGCGCATTCAGCGACACATTGCACGCATCCAGCCCGCAGCCGCTGCCGATCTCGGCGCCCAGGCGCTGCTCGGTCTTGGCGATCTGCACCGAGTCGAGGCGCTTGGTGCCCTCGTCGAGCATGGCCATGGTGAAGCTGGACGTGCCAAGCTTGCGCCCCTGGTCGGCGGCGAAGCCGGCGTCGAACATCAGCTGCACCTGCACCGCCGGCACCGCGTGGCGCTCGGCCAGCACCACCTCGATGCCGTTGGCGAGCCTGCCGCGCTGGATCGCCGGGAAGGTGAGATCCGGGAAGCGGTCGACCGCCGGCACGCCCTGGCTGCGGTCGACGTCGGTCTTGACGGTGCGGTAGTCGCCCTTCGGGCTGAGCACCGGCCCGGGCGCGCCCGGTGCGGCGGCACGGCCGGCCACGGTGGCCATGTCGGTGTTCTCGACCTTGCCCGGCACCACGGTGAGCGTGTAGTCGCCCCTGGCGATCCACTGGTCGGCAGTTGCCTTCACGCTGGCCGGCGTGGCCGCCATCAGCACCTTGAAGTCCTTCAGGTACTGGCCCGGATCGTTCGAATACAGCTGGCCCTCGGCGAGGATCGAGGCCTGCGTGTTGACCCGCTCCAGCCCGCGCACGAACGAGGCGCGCACCCCGGTCTTCACGCGGGCCAGCTCGTCCTCGGTGGGGCCGTCGGCGAGGAATTTCCGCCACTCGTCGGCCACCGCCGCTTCCACCCTGGCCGGGTCGACGCCCTTCTTCACGTCCACCTGCAGCTGGAACAGGCTGGCCAGCGCGTGCTGCTCGATGTCCACCGACACGTCGTCGGCGAGCTTGTCCCGGTAGACCAGGCGCTGGTACAGCCGCGAGGTCTTGCCGCCGCCGAGCACGGCCGCGGCCAGGCTCAGCCGGGTGAGATCGTCGCTGGTGCGCGGGGGCACGTTCCACTCGCGGTAGATGCGCGTCTGCGCCACGTTGTCGGTCATCGTGCCGCGCGTGGACTCCTTGCGCGGCGCCACCCACGGCTGCGGACGCGGCACCTGCGGGCCCGGGGCGATGTCGCCGAAGTACTTCAGCGCCTTTTCCTTCGCCTGCGCCACGGTGATGTCGCCGGACAGCACCAGCACGGTGTTGGCCGCGCCGTAGTAATCGCGGAACCACTGCTTGACGTCGCCCAGTGAGGCGGCGTTCAAGTCGGCCATCGAGCCGATGGTGTCGTGGTGGTAGGGGTGGTTGGCCGGAAACGCCTCGGCCTGGATCAGCTCGCCGACGCGGCCGTAGGGCTGGTTTTCGCCCTGGCGCTTCTCGTTCTGCACCACGCCGCGCTGCTCGTCGAGCTCCTTCTGGCCGATCGCGCCGAGCAGGTGGCCCATGCGGTCGGACTCCATCCACAGCGCCATGTCCAGCGCGGTGGTCGGCACGGTCTCGAAGTAGTTGGTGCGGTCCAGCCAGGTGGTGCCGTTCATGTCGGTGGCGCCGGCCAGCTCGAACGGCTTGAAGTATTCGTCCCTGTGGTTTTCCGAGCCCTGGAACATCAGGTGCTCGAACAGGTGGGCGAAGCCGGTCTTGCCCTTCGGCTCGTAGGACGAACCCACGTGGTACCAGATGCTCACGGCGACCACGGGCGCCTTGTGGTCCTCGTGCACCACCACCGTGAGGCCGTTGGGCAGGGTGAAGCGCTGGTAGGCGAGATGCGGGATCTGTTCGGCCGTCGTCGCCGTGGCGGGCGCGCGGTCGGCAGCGGCCACGGCGATCGGCACGCCGGCACCCACGGTCAGCAGGCCGGCAATGAGCAGGGCAAGCGGTTTCTTGGACACGGTGAAACTCCTTTCTCACGGGTTGTCCGCCGACGGTAGCGGCGCCCGCGCATGATGTGCAAATGACGAACGGCAGGGGTGGGATCGTCTGTCCGCCGCGTTGTCCGCTGTCGGACGGGCGCTGTCCGCGGACAGTCGCGCATCGCCCCGAGCCATGACAAATGTCAACGCATCAACAGGTTATCTGCGACTGCCGCGCTGGCACGGCGCTTGCGAGAGTAGCGCCACGGATACCTCATCCCCGGTCATCGAAAGGAGACACCCCATGAAACTCGAATCGCTGCTGTTGCGCGGTCTGTTCGTTGCCTGCCTCACCGTCTGCGGCCTGATCGTCGGCGCCATGCTGGTGCAGACCCCGCCCGCCGTGCGCCTGGCCGGCAGCAGTGCCGCGGTCCCGGTGGTCGGCATGCTGATCCCGGCGTCCGGCTGCGCGCTGCCGCCGGACGGCGTGGTGTGTCCGCGCCAGGCCGGCTGATCGCGCTGGACCGATCTGGACGGCAGCCGCCGGACGACGGCGCCGCCGCTTCGCGGCGATAATCGCCGGATGCTCCATGTCATCCTGTTCCGTCCCGAGATCCCGCCCAACACCGGCAACGTGATCCGCCTGTGCGCCAACACCGGCGCCGCGCTGCAGCTGATCCGACCGCTGGGCTTCGAGCTCGACGACGCGCGGCTGCGCCGGGCCGGCCTCGACTACCACGAATACGCGGCGCTGGCCGTGCACGACAGCCTCGACGCCTGCCTCGACGCGATCGGTCGGCCACGGGTGTTCGCCTTTTCCACCCGCGGTCGCGTGGCGCATGTCGATGCCGCGTTCCAGCGCGGCGATGCCCTGCTGTTCGGCTGCGAGACCGCCGGCCTGCCCGGCGACGTGCTCGACGCGATTCCCGCGCCGCAGCGCCTGCGCCTGCCGATGCGGCCGAACAGCCGCAGCCTCAACCTCTCCAACACCGTGGCGATCGCGGTGTACGAGGCGTGGCGGCAGTTCGGCTTCGCGGGCGCCGCGGCACTGTCGTAGGCCCGCGTCCTGCAGGCGAAGTCGCGTCGCATGCCGCCTCGACGCGGAAGGCCCCGCCCGAGGCCATCACCCCACGGCCAGCGGCCTGTCGGGTCTTGCGGGTGGCTTTGAGGTCGATCCAGAGCGAGAGGCATCGCCCGCGAGCGACGGAAGCTTTGTCGCGCGTGGCTGCCGGGGCTCGGGCCGCGGCCGCTACAATCGGCGGATGACCGATTCCGCTCCCAACGCCTGGCTGCCGCCGCCGCTGCGCAAGCTCGCCGGCCGCGCGCTGGAAAGCGCGCTCAACCACACCCTCTCGCTCGATCCGGACACGCAGCGCAAGCTCGCCGCGCTCGATGGCCGCAGCGTGCAGCTGCATCTGCGTGGGCCGGAGCTCGCGCTGGCGGTGACGGTGGCACAGGGGCAGCTGCGCGTGGGTCCACCGGCCGACGACAACCAGCTGCGGGTGGCCGCCTCGCCGGGCAGCCTGCTCGGCATGCTGCTGCGCCGCGGCGACGACGGCGTGGCACCGGGCAAGGTGGAGATCGCCGGCGACGCCGACCTTGCGCGCCGGCTGGAGAAACTGGCCAGCGGCTTCGCCCCCGACTTCGAGGAAGCGTTCGCGCGCACCTTCGGCGATGTGCTCGGCGTGCCGCTGGCGCGCGCGATCCGCGCCGGCCTCGCCCATGCGAAGGAGACCGCCGCCCATCTCACCGAGGACGGCGCCGACTGGGTGCGCGACGAGGCGCAGCTGGTGATGGGGCCGGGCGAGGTGGACGCCTTCCTCGACGGCGTCGATGCGCTGCGCGAGCGCAGCGAGCGGCTGGAAGCGCGGCTGGCCCGCCTGCAGCTGCGCCTGCAGGGACACGGCGCATGAGCTCGCTCATGGTGTTTCCGCGCCTGCTGCGGGTGGCCTCGGTGCTGCTGGCGTGGCGGCTGGACGAGATCGTCGAGACCGCCCACCTGTTCCGCCCGCTCAAGCTGGTGCGCCCGCTCTTCGGCACGCCTCGCCCCGACGTCGACACGCTGCCGCGCGGCGCCCGCCTGCGCGGCGCGATGACCGAGCTGGGGCCGATCTTCGTCAAGGCCGGCCAGGTGCTGTCCACCCGCCGCGACCTGATTCCCGCCGACATCGCCGACGAACTCGCCCTGCTGCAGGACCAGGTGCCGCCGTTTCCCGGCAGCGAGGCGCGCGCCATCGTCGAGCGCGAGCTGAAGCAGCCGGTGACCGCGCTGTTCGCCCAGTTCGATGAAACCGCGCTGGCCTCCGCCTCGATCGCCCAGGTGCACGCTGCCACGCTGCGCGACGGCCGCGAGGTGGTGGTGAAGGTGCTGCGCCCGGGCATCGCCAAGCGCATCGCCAACGACGTGGCGCTGCTGCGCTCGCTGGGCGAGCTGGTGAACCGCTGGCATCCGGCCGCCGGCAAGATCCGCCCGCTGGAAGTGGTGGCCGAGGTCGAGAAGATGCTCGAGAACGAGCTCGACCTGCAGCGCGAAGGCGCCAGCGCCAGCCTGCTCCGGCGCAATTTCGCCAGCGGCGTGGACATGTACGTGCCCGCCGTGGAATGGGACTACACCACCGAGGGCGTGCTCACGCTCGAGCGCGTGTATGGCGTGAGCTGCGACGACGTGGCGGCGATCGACGCGGCCGGCATCGACCGCAAGGCGCTGGCCGTGAAAGGCGTGCGGGTGTTCTACGAGCAGGTGTTCCGCGACAACTTCTTTCACGCCGACGCGCACCCCGGCAACGTCTGGGTGGATCTGGCGCGCAGGGACGACCCGCGCTTCATCGCGCTGGATTTCGGCATCATGGGATCGCTGCCCGAGGCCGACCAGTACTGGCTGGCGCAGAACTTCATCGCACTGTTCGAGCGCGACTACCAGCGCATCGCGCAGTTGCACATCGACGCCGGCTGGATGCCGCCGCACCTGCGGGTGGACGAGCTGGCCGCCGCGGTGCGCACGGTGTGCGAACCATACTTCACCCGCCCGCTGTCGCAGATCTCGCTGGCCGAACTGGTGGTGAAGCTGTTCCGCACCGCGCAGAAGTTCGAGCTCACCCTGCAGCCGCAGCTGATCCTGCTGCAGAAGACCCTGCTCAACATCGAGGGCGTGGGGCGCATGCTCGATCCGGACATCGACATCTGGGCGGTGGCGCACCCGGTGCTCGAACGCATCCTGCGCGAGCGCTACAGCCTGCGCCGCACGCTGAAGGAGGCGCGCAGGCGGCTGCCCGAATGGATCCACGCGGCACCGCAGCTGCCCGAGCTGGTGCGCGACGCGCTGCGTCAGACGGCCCGCGGCGAACAACGCGCCGTTGCCGACCCGCAGCTCCTCGCACAACGACAAGTCGATGCGCAGCGGCAACAGCGCGCCCTTGCCGGCGGACTGCTCGGCGGCAGCCTGCTGATCGTGGCGACCCTGCTGGCTACGCTGGCGCCGTGGCACGGGCCGTGGTTGCCCGTGCTGGCCGGCGTGGCCGGCGTGCTCGTCTTCGCCATCACCTGGCCCCGCCGCCATCGACCGTAGGAGCGCACCCTGTGCGCGAATGCTTTTGGCTTTGATGTCGATCAGGAGCAAAAGCATTCGCGCACAGGGTGCGCTCCTACCAGCGGGCCACGCCATGATCGAGATTCTGTACCAGGACGATGCGCTGATTGCGGTGAACAAGCCCGCGGGCCTGGCCGTGCATCGCTCGAAGATGGTGGGCAATGCGCAGGAGTTCCTGATCGACCTGCTGCGCGAGCAGGTGGGCGGCAATGTGTACCTGGCGCACCGGCTGGATCGCGCCACCAGCGGCGTGCTGCTGATCGCGCGTTCCAGCGAAGTGGCCGGCGCGCTGGGCGAACAGTTCATGGGGCGCGACGTGCACAAGCAGTACCTCGCGGTGGTGCGCGGCTGGCCGGAGCCGGTGGAGGCGCTGATCGACTACCCGCTGCCCGGTTCGCGCAAGACCGGCCCGCTGCGCGAGGCGCGCACGCGCTACCGTCGCCTGGCCACGGTGGAAGTGCCGATCGCGCTCGGTCGCTATCCGCAGCAGCGCTACGCGCTGGTGGAGGCGGCGCCGGAAACCGGGCGCTTCCGCCAGATCCGCAAGCACATGGCGCACATCCACCACCCGATCATCGGCGACTGCCAGCACGGCCGCGGCGACCACAACCGCCTGTACAGGCAGCATTTCGGCTGCCATCGCATGCTGCTGCACGCGCGGCGCATCGCGCTGCGCCATCCGGTGAGCGGCGACCCGCTGGCGATCGAGGCGCCGCTGGACGAGGCGTTCAACGCGCTGCTCGCACGTTTCGGCTGGAGGGAGGGGGAGCGAGGAGTGAGAAGTGAGAAGTGAGAAGTGAGAGAAGAGCGAAGAGAAGCGAGAAGCGAAAAGAGAAAAGAGAAAAGAGAAAAGAGAAACGTGAGCCAACACATCAAGACAGCATCAGTGAGAGGAGCGAGCTGCTGCCGCCCTTGCCCTCTCTCACTCCTCACTCCTCACTCCTCACTCCTCACTCCTCACTCCTCACTCCTCACTCCTCACTCCTCACTCCTCACTCGCCGCTCCCCGTAAACTGCCGCCCATGCTCCCGATCAGCCGCACCCTCGCCATTCCCGACACCGAGCTGGTCGAGCGCTTCCTGCGTGCGGACGGCCCGGGCGGGCAGCACGTGAACCGCACCGAGAGCGCGGTGGAGCTGCGTTTCGACGTGGCGCAGTCGCCGTCGCTGCCAGAGGCCGTGCGCGAGCGGCTGCTGACCCGGCGCGACCGCCGTCTCACCGACGACGGCGTGCTGGTGATCCAGGGCCGCCGCTTCCGCGACCAGGGCCGCAATCGCGACGACGTGCGCGAGCGCCTGGCCGAGATCATCCGCGGCGCGCTGGTGCCGCCCAAGAAGCGCGTGGCGACCAGGCCCACCCGCGCCTCGAAGGAGCGCCGCCTCGCCGGCAAGCAGCTGCGCAGCAGGATCAAGCAGGGCCGCGGCAAGCCCGGAGCGCACGAGTGAAGCCGGTGGTTCCGCCGCTGCCGCCGCAGGCGCCGCGCATCCGCAACCGGTTCTGGCCCTGGCTCTGCCGCGGCCTGCTGCGGCTGGGCGGCTGGCAGCTGAAGGGCGAGTTTCCCGACCTGCCCAGACTGATCGTGATCGGCGCGCCGCACTCGACCAACTGGGACGGCGTGTGGGGCCTGCTGATGAAGGTGGGGCTGGGCGTGGACATCAGCATCATGATCAAGCGCGAGCTGCTGGACAGTCCGCTGGGCATCGTCCTGCGCCCGCTCGGGCTGATTCCGATCGACCGCGGCGCCGCCACCGACATCGTGCAGCAGATGGCCGCGCGCTTCGCCCGGCACGAGCGCATGTGGCTGGGCATCACGCCCGAAGGCACGCGCAGGAAGGTGGCGCACTGGAAATCGGGTTTCCTGCGCATCGCGCGGGCCGCCGGGGTGCCGATCCTGCCGGTGTGCATCGATTACCCGAGCAGGAGCTTCACGCTGGGCGCGCCGGTGTACCTGGACCCGGACGAGCGCGACGAAGACGCAATGATCCGCATCCGCGCGCTGTTCCGCGGCTATCGCGGCAAGTACCACAACGTGGACCTGGATTGAGTCTCAGCGCTCGGAGTGGCCCGACTCGTCGTAGTCGCGGTGGGTCAGCAGGCCCGGGCGGATCAGGTCGATGAACGCGCGCGCCTCGGCGCCGAGAAATTTTCCCTTGCGCATCACCACGCCGTAGCTGCGCTGCGGGAAGTACTGCTTCATGTTGCGCACCGCCAGGCGCGAGCTGTCCGCCTCGGTGATGCAGATCCCGGTGACGACGGAGATGCCCAGGCCCATCGCCACGTATTCCTTGATCACGTCCCAGCCGCCCACCTCGATCGCCACGTGGTACGGCACCTGGCGCTGCTGGAACACCAGATCCACCAGCCGGTAGGTCGACAGCCGCTGCGGCGGCAGGATCAGGCCGTAGGGCGACAGGTCTTCCAGCGTCACGTTGGCCTTCGCCGCCAGCGGATGGTCCGGCGGCATGATCAGCATCGGGTCGTAGTGGTAGATCGGCGCCCAGGCGATGTCGTTGGGCACGTCGAGCATCGAGCCCACCGCGAAGTCGGCCTTGTCCTCGCGCAGCATCGCCATGCCGTCCTTGCCGGTGACGTTGGCCAGCTGCAGCTGCACGGCCGGATGGCGCTCGCGGTAGCGGCGCACCAGCTCGGGCAGCAGGTACTGGATGGTGGAGGTGCCGGCGGCGATGATCAGCCGGCCGGCCTGCAGCCCTTTCACCTTGGCCTGGAAGTCGCGATCGAGGTTTTCCCAGCCCTCCACCAGCGGCCGTGCCAGCTCGTACAGCGCCTCGCCGGCGTCGGTGAGGTTGATGCGTCGGCGGCTGCGCTCCATCAGCGTCACGCCCAGCTCGCGCTCCAGTGCCTGCAGTTGCAGGCTCACCGACGGCTGGGACAGGAACAGCGCCTCGGCGGCGCGGGTCAGGGTGCCCAGTTTCACCGTGGCCACGAACGCCCGCAGCTGCTTCTGGCGGCTGCCCTTGTAGTAGAACCGCGCCGGGTCGGTCGGCCCGCCGGCGCCGCCTTTGCGGCGGCGCAGCACGCTCGAAACGCCTTTTTTCGGTTTTTTTTCCGCGCCGATGCGGCTTTTCAGGCTCATGGAATCAATGATTTGCAATGATCATTGAGATAGACAATAGCAAAAATTGAAACATTTGCTTTGTCAAAGCCGAATGCGAAGACCTAGTTTGGAGCTCCATCCGAGCCGGAGCACACACCATGGCCGTCCCCCAGCAACACCTGCCGCCCATCGAGCAGGCACAGATCCAGGCCGATACCCGCGGCTACGAAGCCATCCTGACGCCCGCGGCGCTGGGCTTCCTTGCCCGCCTGCATCGCTTCGCCGAGCCGCGTCGCCAGCAGCTGCTGCAGGCGCGCCGCGATCGCCAGACCCGCTACGACGCCGGCGCCCTGCCCAACTTCCGCGCCGACACCGTCGCCATCCGCGAGGGCGACTGGCGCGTGGCGCCGATTCCGGCCGCCCTGCAGGACCGCCGGGTGGAGATCACCGGGCCGGTGGAGCGCAAGATGATCATCAACGCGCTCAATTCCGGCGCGAAGGTGTTCATGGCCGACTTCGAGGATTCCTCGGCGCCGAGCTTTCGCAACCAGCTCGATGGCCAGATCAACCTGCGCGATGCCGCCAGCGGCTCGATCGCCTACACCTCGCCGGAGGGCAAGCGCTACCAGCTGGCCGCGCAGACCGCGGTGCTGGTGGTGCGCCCGCGTGGCTGGCACCTGCCCGAGCGGCACGTGCTGGTCGACGGCGAGGTGATGGCCGGCGCACTGGTCGACTTCGGCCTGTTCGCCTTCCACAACGCGCACCTGCTGCACGCCCTGCAGCGCGGCCCGTACTTCTACCTGCCCAAGCTGGAGGCGATGGAAGAAGCCGCGCTGTGGGACGACGTGATGGCGCTGGCGGAGAACGAGCTGGACCTGCCGGTCGGCAGCATGAAGGCCACCGTGCTGATCGAGACGCTGCCGGCGGTGTTCCAGATGCACGAGATCCTGCACGCGCTGCGGCGGCGCGCGGTCGGCCTCAACTGCGGCCGCTGGGACTACATCTTTTCCTACCTCAAGACCCTGCGCGGCCACCGCGACCGCCTGCTGCCGGAGCGCGGCCAGGTGGTGATGACGGTGCCGTTCCTGAAGGCGTATTCGGAGCTCTTGATCCAGACCTGCCATCGCCGCGGCGCGTTCGCGATGGGCGGCATGGCCGCGCAGATCCCGATCAAGGGCGACGAAGCCGCCAACGCGGCGGCGATGGCCAAGGTGCGCGCCGACAAGCTGCGCGAGGTGCAGGCCGGCCACGACGGCACCTGGGTGGCGCATCCGGCGCTGGTGCCGGTGGCCCAGGCGATCTTCGACGAGCACATGCCCGCGGCCAACCAGCTGGACCGGCTGCGCGAAGACGTCCGCGTGACCCGTGAGCAGCTCCTCGCCCCCTGTGCCGGCTCGATCAGCCGCGCCGGTTTCGACAACAACGTGGAGGTGGCGCTGCGCTACACCGCCGCCTGGCTGGACGGGCTGGGCTGCGTGCCGATCCATCACCTGATGGAAGACGCCGCCACCGCCGAGATCGCCCGCGCCCAGCTGTGGCAGTGGCTGCACCATGGCGGCGTGGAGTTCACCGACCACGCGCCGATCGATTTCGCCCTGTTCGACCAGGCGCTGGCGGCCCACACGCACAAGCTGCGCGACAGCCTGCACCCTGGCGCCGGCAAGGCCGATGCCGCCGCGGCCCTGCTCTCGGCGCTCACCCACGACGACCAGCTCGCCGACTTCCTGACCCTGCCCGCCTACGAACAGCTTGCCTGACCACACCCGGTAGGAGCGCACCCTGTGCGCGAATGCTCTTGCTCCTGATCGACATCAGAGCCAGACAAAAAAACCAAGAGCATTCGCGCACAGGGTGCGCTCCTACGACAACACCATGAACCGGAGCCCTGCCATGAAGAACACCCTGCCCACCGCCGATCAGCTCAGCCTCGACTGGAGCAACAACCCCCGCTGGGCCGGCGTCCAGCGCAACTACGGCGCCGACGACGTGGTGCGCCTGCGCGGCACCGTCGGCGTCGAGCACACGCTGGCCCGGCGCGGCGCCGAGCGGCTGTGGAAGTCGCTGCACACCGAGGATTTCGTCAATGCGCTGGGCGCGCTCACCGGCAACCAGGCGATGCAGCAGGTCAAGGCCGGGCTGCAGGCGATCTACCTCTCGGGCTGGCAGGTGGCCGCCGACGCCAACGTGGCCGGCGAGATGTATCCGGACCAGTCGCTGTACCCGGCCAACTCGGTGCCGCTGGTGGTGAAGAAGATCAACAACACCCTGCTGCGCGCCGACCAGCTGCATCACGCCGAAGGCAACGACGGCACCGACTGGCTGGTGCCGATCGTGGCCGACGCCGAGGCCGGCTTCGGCGGCGTGCTCAACGCGTTCGAGCTGATGAAGGCGATGATCGAGGCCGGCGCCGCCGGCGTGCACTTCGAGGACCAGCTCGCCTCGGTGAAGAAGTGCGGCCACATGGGCGGCAAGGTGCTGGTGCCGACCCGCGAGGCGGTGGACAAGCTCAACGCCGCGCGGCTGGCCGCCGACGTGATGGGCGTGCCGACGCTGATCGTCGCGCGCACCGATGCCGACGCCGCCGACCTGCTCACCTCGGACGTCGATCCGAACGACCAGCCGTTCATCACCGGCGCGCGCACGGTGGAAGGCTTCTTCCGCGTCAGGCCGGGCCTGGACCAGGCGATCAGCCGCGGCCTGGCCTACGCGCCCTATGCCGACCTGATCTGGTGCGAGACCAGCAAGCCGAACCTGGACGACGCGCGCCGCTTCGCCGAGGCGATCCACGCGAAGTTCCCGGGCAAGCTGCTGGCCTACAACTGCTCGCCCAGCTTCAACTGGAAGAAGAACCTGGACGACGCCACCATCGCCAAATTCCAGAAGGAGCTCGGTGCGATGGGCTACAAGTTCCAGTTCATCACGCTGGCCGGCTTCCACAGCCTCAACTACGGCATGTTCGACCTGGCGCACGGCTACGCGCGCCGCCAGATGAGCGCCTTCGTCGAGCTGCAGGAGAAGGAGTTCGCCGCCGCCGAGCGCGGCTTCACCGCGGTGAAGCACCAGCGCGAGGTCGGCACCGGCTACTTCGACCAGGTGACCCAGGCGATCCAGCAGGGACAGTCCTCGACCACCGCCCTCACCGGCTCCACCGAGGAAGCGCAGTTCGCCCGCCACGCCGCGGCGTGAGCCGCACGGCCGTGCGGCGCTGCACGGGCCACGCCGTCGGAAGCTCCCGGCGGCGTGGCCCCATCATGCCGCTGCGTTCCGGCGCAAGCCGTGCCGAGGGCGCGGCGGAGCCGGAGCGATGCCGTCCGCGCTGCAGCGGCACTGACCGCGCCGCCGTACGCGGCCTGGTCAACGCGATGGAGCCGGGTCGCCGGCGCCCGAGTCGGCGAGCCGGGCCGGCGGGTTCCCGTCGGGCATCGCATCCAGCCGCAGCCAACGCGCCGACAGCACCGGCAACACCAGAAGATTGAGCAGCGTCGAGGTCAGCAGGCCGCCCAGGATCACTGCCGCCATCGAACCCTCGATCTCGTTGCCCGGCGCGCCGGCGGTGAGGGCCAGCGGCAGCAGTCCCAGCGCGGTCACCAGCGCGGTCATCAGGATCGGTACCAGGCGTTCGGCGGCGCCGCGGCGAGCGGTGTCGATGTTCCACGGCAGCCGTTCCACCTCGACCAGGTACCGGTAGTGCGATACCAGCATGATCGAGTTGCGCACACTGATGCCGAACAAGGTGACGAAGCCGACCAGCCCGCCCAGGCTGAGCGTGCCGCCCATCGCCAGCGCCACCGCCACACCGCCGACCAGTGCGAACGGCAGGTTGACCAGCACCAGCGTCACCGAACGCATGCTGCGCAGGGCCAGATACAGCAGCACGATCACGCCGGCCAGCGCCATCGCGGCGTGCACCAGCAACTGGCGGGTGGCCGCCGACTGCGCCGCCGCATCGCCGCCGAACACCGGATACGTGCCGGGCGGCCAGCTGATCCGGTGCGCCAGCGCCTGCTGCGCCCGCTGCGTGAACGCCGCCGCATTGGCGCCGCGCAGATTCACCGTGACCACCTGCACGCGCTGGCCGTCCTCGTGCAGCACCATCACGCGGCCCTGGCTCATCCTCAGGTCGGCCAGTGCGGACAGCGGCCACTGGCGCCCGTCCGGTGAGCTGATCGGCAGCGCGCCCACGCTGGCCGGGTCCTGCCGCAGCGACGGCGGCAGGATCAGCGCGACATCGAATACCCGATTGCCGTCCAGCACCTGGCCCACCCGCAGCCCGGCATACGCGCTCTGCACGGTGTCGAGCAGATCGGCCGGCGCGATGCCGGCCCGCGACAGCGCGCCCTGGCGAAGCCGGATCGATAATTGCGGCTGGCCCTGCGCCGCCTGCACCTGGACATTGGAAGCACCCGGCAGGGTGGACAGCACCGTGGCCGACTGCTGCGCCAGACGGTCGATCTGGTCCAGCCGCTTGCCGTAGATCTTCACCACCACCGGCGCGGTGTAGCCGGAAAGCGTCTCCTGGATGCGCTCGCTGAGAAACGTGTTGACCGCAAAGCTGGCCCCGGCGAACGGCGTCAGCGCCTGCTGGATGTCCTTCAACGCACGCTGCTGGCCGGAGCCGGAAAGCGGCTTCAGGTCGACCTCGAATTCGTTGCCGAAGATCGGCGACGGGTCGACCGCACGGGCGCTGCGCCCGGTGCGTTGCGCCACCGAGCGCACGCCCGGTACGGCCAGCAGCGCCCGGCTGACCCGCGCGCCCAGATCCTGCGAGGCCTGCAGCGAGGCGCCTGGCGCCAGACGCATGTGCACGATGTAGTGGCCTTCGCGCAACTTCGGCAGGAAGCTGCCCTGCAGGAACGGCAGCACCGCCAGCGCGGCCACGCACAGCACCGCGACCATGATCGGCAGCGCGCGCGGATGGCGCTCGACGCGGGTCAGCACCCGCTCGTAACGCTGCTTGATGCGTCGCTGCAGCGCCGGCTCCTGCATGTTGCCGGTACGCTGCAGCAGGGTCAGCGCGAGCGCCGGGGTCACCGTCAGCGCCACCACCAGCGAAGCCATGATCGCGGCGATGTAGGCGATGCCGAGCGGCGCGAACAGGCTGCCGGCCACGCCGGACAGCGTCACCACCGGCACGAACACCAGCGCCACGATGAAGGTGGCGTAGATCACCGCGCCACGGACCTCCAGCGAGGCGGCCAGCACCACCTGCGCGGCGGGCAGCGGCGCGGCTTCGAGCCGGTTCAGGCGCAGCCGCCGCACGATGTTCTCCACGTCGATGATGGCGTCGTCCACCACCTCGCCGATGGCGATCGCCAGGCCGCCCAGGGTCATCGTGTTCAGACCCAGGCCGAAGTGTTCCAGCACCACCACCGCCGCCAGCAGCGACAGCGGTATCGCCACCACCGAGATCAGCGCCGCACGCACATGGCGCAGGAACACGAACAGCACCAGCAGCACCAGCGCCGCGCCGATCAGCAGCGCATCGCGCAGATGGGTGACCGCCGCATCGATGAAGTTGGCCGGCCGGAACAGCGCAGGGTACAGCGTCACGTGCTGCGCGGCGAGCGCGGGTTTCAGCGATTGCAGCCGCGCATCCAGTGCCCTGGTCAGACGCACGGTGTCGGCGCCGTACTGCTCGGCGACCACCAGCATCACGCCGGGCCTGCCCATGATCGAGGCGGCACCGGCGGCCGGCGCCGCGGCGTTGCTCACCGTGGCCACGTCGCCCAGCCGGAGCACCCCGCCGTCATGCGCCTTCAGCGCCACCGCGGCCACCTGCTCCGGCGTGATGGCCAGACCGGCAGGCGCCAACACGATGCGCTGGTTGGCGTTTTCGACAAAACCGCCACCGGCCTGGCCGGTGGCGCGCCGCGCCGCCGCCGCCACCTGCTGCATGGACAGGCCGTAGCGCGCCAGCGCCTGCGGATGCACCTGGATCTGCAACTGGCGCAGGCCACCGCCATAGACCGTCACGTCGGACACGCCGGGGACCGACAGCAGCTGCGGCTTCAGCGTCCAGTCGGCCAGCGTGCGCAGCTTCAGCGCATCGAGCCGCGACGAGGTCACGCCGATGGTCAGGACGATGCCGGACGACGACGACAGCGGCAGCAGCACCGGCGCACGGGCCGCGGCGGGCAGCTCGCTGGCGACCCGCTGCAGCCGCTCGCCGACGGTCTGGCGCACGCGCTGCAGATCGCTGCCATGGCGAAACGTGAGCGTGATCATCGACAGGCCCTGCAGCGACTTCGACCGCATGCCGCTCAACCCGCCGGCACCGGCCAGCGCATTCTCCAGCCGCTGGGTCACCAGCGTTTCGACCTGGCGCGGCGCGAAGCCCGGCACCTCGGTCTGCACGATCGCCTGCGGCGGCGCGAATTCCGGAAACACGTCGAGCCGGGCCCGGCCCAGCGACAGCACCCCGTAGGTGGAGGCCAGTACCGCCAGCGCGATCATCACCCCGCGCAGGCGCACTGCAAAACCGACAATCGCGTTCAACATGGGCGGGGGCCTGTGGCGCAGCGACGGGCGGCTGCGCGATGGATCGGGCCGGCCACGATCACGCGGTGCGGGACGGGCCGGATGGCCGGGATCGGGCCGGCCTCAGCCGTCATCGTCGTCGCCTCCGGCGGGTTTCACGCCGGGCGGCGGCAACAGCTCCTGCGAGAGCAGCAGCTCGCCACCGCGCACCACCACCCGCTCGCCGGCGCGAAAGCCGCCGGCCTCGAACCAACCGCTCGCGTTGCGCGCCGCCACGCTCAACGGGCGCCGCTGATAGTGGCCGGCAGCCGTCTCGACATAGGCCCACGGCTGGCCGGCGTACCAGATCACCGCGGCATCCGGCACCGTCACGCCGCGCTGGCTGGCGCCACCCAGCGGCACGCTCGCGCTCAGCCGCTGATCCGTGCGCAGGCCGGCGCCGTCGACGCGGTAGAAGAAGGTCGCGCCCTGCACCACCGCGTCGGCGCGCGGCGAGGCACCGATCAGGTGGGCCGGCCGCCGGCCGCCATCAGGCAGCGAAAGTGCGATGGTGTCGCCAGGCGTCGTCGCCAGACCCGCCGGCAGCACCACCGCCAGCAGCGCGCTGCGGCCATCCGCATAGGCGTTCAGCGCCTGCGGTCCACGCCTGGCCAGTGCCGCCAGCGCCTCCCCCCACTGCGCCCGCGCACCACTGCGCGCGGCCACTTCCCGCGATTGCGCGATCTGCGCCTGTGCCTGCGCCTGCGCGGCCTGCGCAGCGGCCGCCTGCACCTGCTGCAGCGAGGCGTTCTCGCCATCGTGATACAGCGTCGCCGCACGCTGCGCCTCGGCGCTGGCGCTGTGGGCGGCGACCGTGGTGGCCGCCGCGTTGGCGCGCGCCGCCTGCAACTGCGCGGCCAGTGCCAGCAGCGGCTGCGGGTCCAGCACGCTGGCGGTGGCCTGCGCCTGGCGGGTCTGCCGGGTGGACTGCAGCACGGCGGTGGTGATGCCGCTGGCGTTGACGCTGGCCGCAGGCAGGGTGACGCTGCCGCTGCGGTCGGTGGCGGCATCCAGTGCGTGCACCGGCAGCCACCACACCGCGGCACAGGCGCCGGCGAGAATGACGCGATGCCAACCGGAATCAGTGCGCATGGGCAGTCTCGGTCAGTGAGGAGGAGGGTGGCGGATCGGTGGCCGCAGGCGGCGCCAGCGTGGACGCCGGCCACAGCGGGCGCTGCAGCACGTCTTCCAGCCGGCCGAGTGAATTCAGTGCAGCGCCGAGCGCGTCGACGGCGGCCAGCTCGGCGTGCGCGGCAGCCACTTCGGCGACCGTTTCGCGGCCGCGATCGATCTGTCCGGCGCGGCGCTGCGTGCGGGCGCGCGCGGCGCTTTTGCGCGCGGCGGCAGCCACGTCCAGCATGCGCTGCCAGGCGGCGTAGCGTTCGGCATAGTCGGCGCGCGCGGCGTCCAGCTCGTTGAGAATCCGCGCCTGCCGCGCCTGCACCGCGGCGGCCGCCTCGTCGCGCGCCGCCGCCGCCGCGCGGATGCGCGCGCCGGCACCGTGGAACAGCGGCAGCTCGACGTCGATGCCGAAGGCGAACTTGCGCCGGCCGCGATCGTAGATGTAGCCCGGCGCCACCGAAGTGGCCGGGTAGCGCGTGCCCGCCGCCTCGCGCAGTCGCGCCGCGCTGGCGCGGTAGTGCGCCAGCAGCGCGGCCAGGTCGAGCCGGTTCCATGCGGCGTCCTGCGCCAGCGCCGACGCGGGCAGGGCGTCCGGCGCCGGCGGTGCCTGCAGCTGCGGCCACGCCAGCGGCACCGTGCGCAGCGCCGACCACGGCACGCCGATCGCACCGGCCAGCGCATGCTCGGCCGCGCCGCGCTGCGCCGTGCGGTTGGCCAGGTCGGCCGCCGCGCGCTGCGCGTCGAGTTCCGCCGCCAGCTCGGCGTCGCGGCCACTGGCTCCGGCGGCGACGCGCCGACGCACGCGGTCGCGATAGCCCGCCGCGGCGGTGGCGACGTGCTGCGCCAGTGCCTGCGCGCGGCGCGCCAGCAGCACCTCGCGCAGCGCGCCGAGCGCACGCGTGCGGCTCTGCCATAGCGCCAGTGCGGCCTGATCGCGGGCCTGTTCGGTATCGGCCGCGGCGATGTCGCGACGCGCCGCCGACTCGCCCGGATGCAGCAGCGGAATCAGCAGGGCGGCGCCGATCGTCCACGGCGAACCGACACCGCCGCCGCTGAAGATTTTTTCCGGGCTCAACTGCAGGGTGGGGTTGCTGCGCTGCGAGGCCAGCGCGGCGTCGGCCTCGGCGCGCCGTGCACCGGCGCGCGCCTGCGCCAGCGCCGGATCGAAATACCACGCCGCCACGGTGATGCGGTCCGGCGTCCATGCCGCATCGGTCGCACTGGGCAGCTGCAGCCGCGCCTCGGCGGCAGCCAGGCCCGGATCATCCAGCCGGCGCGCATCCAGCGCCTGCGCCTGGCGCTGCAGGTCGGGCGCCGGCGCGGTGGGGACGGCCGCACAACCGGCCAGGCCCAGCACCAGCAGGGCACGCAGTGCCGTACGCGTGGCGATGGCAGGCGCGCGCGAACCACCGCGGGTATCCGCCGCCGGCGCGGAGCCACGCTTGGGTGCAGGCATCTTCATCCGGCCAGCATAGTCGGCGCGTCATGAAGAACCGCGCTCGACCGGATGTCAATTTTGTCATCCGGCGACCGGCGCCCTGGCCGGCGGAAGGCACCGCTGAAGGCGGCCATCCGCGCCACCGCCGCCGGCTACGCCCCCGGCACCGGCACCGGCCGCGCGGCAGTCCCCCTGCCATCGCAATCTCCACCCGCCCGTGCGTGCGCCGGTATTCGAGTGTGCTCCTGGCCGCCCGGCGGTCAGGGGCGAGCATCCATGATGCGCAGCGCGGTTTTTCCGTGCAGATTCCTGAGCGGAAAATAGGCTTGGTGCGACACGGGATCGACGGCGACTACATGCGCGTTCGGACCGAGCATGCCTTCGCCGATCTCGGTCACCACGCCGTTCTGCGCCTTGAACACGGAAACAATGCCTGCTTCGCCGGCCACGTAGATCCGGCCAAGCCGAGGGTCGATGGCCAATACGTCGGGATCGTCGCCGACATCGAACGAGGCGATGACGCGGCGACTGGCAAGGTTCAACACCAGCAGCCTGGCATTGTCCTCGCAGGCGATGAAGGCAAGCCGCTGCGCCGGCACGATCAGCAGGCCGTGGTTGCCGCGGGCGCCGGGCAGGTCGATGCGGGCGATGACCTTGTCGGTAGCCGGATCGATCTCGACCAGCTGCCGGCGCGTCTGCACGTTGGCGAAGATGTGCCCGGACACGGGGTCGTACTGGGTGTTGCCGACCTGGCCACCGAGCGCAATGGTCGCCACGCGCGTGTTCGTGCGCACGTCGATCACGGTATCGGTACCGCCCGTTTCGTCCGAGACATAAAGCTTGTGCACCTCGGGCGCATACGCCATGCCGTCCGGGTAGACCCCGGCCGGCGCGCGCGCCACCACCTTCAGCGTGTTCTCGTCGATCGCGACGAGCTGGTCGGTACCGGTGGCGGTGGCATAGACGCGGTCGAGTGCCGGCACCGCCAGCACGCCGTGCACATGGCTGATGCCGGCGATCCGCGCCACCACCTTCCGTGTCTGCGTGTCGAACACGATCACCGCGCTGTCGCCCAGGTGCGCGATGAACAGCAGGTGCCGCCCCGGGTCGAGGCTTGCGTAGTCCATTCGCGTGGTACCACCGCCGAGCGGCACGTCGGCCACTCGGGCGAGTGGCAGTGGCATTGCATGCCCGGCATCCGGCGCGGCCGTGCAGGCCGAAGTCATGCCCAGCAGCGCCATCGCGCACGCAAGGCGACGCAGCAAGATCAACGTGTTCATGGACTCTCCATCGGTCAAAAAGGAACTGCGGCCTGGCCTCGATGAACCGGGCGATCAGCCAGGGACATGCGATTGGGTCACGCTCGGGATGTTCGCGGGTGATCCATTGCAAGGCCGCCTCACACGGATCGTGTGACGGTGCTTTCGCGATATTTGTAGTGGTTGTTACGTTAACGTACTCTACGCTACATGAGCCTTTCCACGCCATGGCTGATGCTGGTCAGCAGCTTGCCCGGCCAGACGCAAACCGCCCGCATGCGGGTCTGGCGCGCGCTCAAGGCCGCCGGGGCCGGTGCGCTGCGCGACGGCGTGTACGTTCTGCCGCAGACCGATGGCGCCCGCAAGCTGTTCGACGAGCAGGCCGCCGAAGTCATCGCAGCCGAGGGCAGCGCCCAGGTCATCGCCTTTGCCAGCCGGGACGAAGCCCAGCAGCAGGTGCTGGTGGCGCTGTTCGATCGCAGCGGCGAGTACCGTGCGCTGTTCGGCCAGCTCGATGCGCTGCAGGGCCGGCTGGCCACGCTGGATGAGGTCGAAGCCCGGCGGGAGCTTGCCATGCTCCGTCGCGACATTGCCGCATTGATGGCGATCGACTTCTTCCCGGGTCCTTCGCGGCAGCAGGTGGAGCATGCGCTGGCGGACGCGGAGCATGCGCTGAATGCGCGCTACTCGCCCGATGAACCGCACGGCCTGCGCGGCACCGTGCCGCGCTGCGACCCCGCGCACTACCGCGGGCGGCTGTGGGCAACCCGCGAGCATCTGTGGATCGATCGGGTAGCGTCGGCATGGCTGATCCGCCGGTTCATCGACAAGAAAGCGAAATTCGTCTGGCTCGGGACCGTCAAGAATTGCCCGAAGGATGCGGTTGGCTTCGACTTCGATGGTGCGACGTTCACCCATCGCGGCGCGCGGGTGACCTTCGAGGTGCTGCTGGCCAGTTTCGGGCTGGCTGACGACCGCGGTCTGGCGCGTCTCGGCGCACTGGTGCATTACCTCGACGTGGGCGGCGTGTCGGTGCCGGAGGCGGCAGGGTTCGCCGCGATCATGGCCGGAGCCCGGGCCACCCAGCCGGACGACGACACGCTGCTGAAAACCATCGCGCCGGTGCTCGACAGCCTGTACGCCGCCTACGCGCATGATCCCGACCCCGCGCCCAGGCGGGCACGGAAGTAGTTCCATTCCAGCATCGGAGTATCGCCATGCCCCCTCGTCGCCTTCGTCTCGCCCGGCATCACGGCCTGCGTCGCCTGGTCTCCTTGCTGAGCGTGGCCTTGCTGATCGCCTTCTCCGTGCACACCGCCCATGCCACGACACTTGATGCCAAACGCATCGGCGCCGCCAGCGGAGCGGCCGCCACCACTGCGCAGGCCGCGACTGATCGCGCCGAGGTCCATTGAGATGGGCAGCATCGCAATCGGGCGACCTGTGCGGATCGCAACGGTCCGGAACGGGCGCTTCACTAGGGCGCCATGGGGCGATGTCGGGCGTCGCGTCGCGCAGACAGGGACGTTGCGCCACGGGTTCGCCGGAGCAGCGCAGCCTTGATGCCGGACTCGACCGCTGTCATCCCCATGCCGCGCGTCAGCCTCGCCCAGGCCATCCGGGTATGGGCGAAGATCGGCTGGCTGAGCTTTGGCGGCCCCGCCGGCCAGATCGCGGTGATGCACCGCGAGCTGGTCGAGCAGCGGCGCTGGATCAGCGAGTCGCGCTTCCTGCACGCACTCAACTACTGCATGCTGCTGCCGGGTCCCGAAGCCACCCAGTTGGCGATCTACATCGGCTGGCTGATGCATCGCACGGTGGGCGGCCTGATCGCCGGCACACTTTTCGTGCTGCCCGGCGTGATCGTGTTGTTCGGGCTGAGCGCGTCGTATGCCGCGGTCGGTCAGGTGCCGATGGTCGTCGCACTCTTCTTCGGGCTGAAGGCGGCCGTGCTCGCCGTGGTAGTCGAAGCGGTGCTGCGGATCGCGCGACGCGCCCTGAAGGGTCGCTTTTTCGTGGGGGTGGCGATCGCCGCCTTCCTGGCCATCCATGTGTTCGGACTGCCGTTCCCGCTGATCGTGGCGGGGGCCGCCGGGCTGGGTATCGTGGCGCGCTGGTGGCGGCCGCACTGGTTCCCCGAATCACCCACAGCCGAGGCCCTGGCGGGCGACGGCTACCTGATCGACCAGATGATGCTGCGTGGCGAACTGGAGCACATCAGGCCTTCGCGAGCACGCACGGCACGTGTGGCGCTGATCGGTCTGCTGTTGTGGGCCGCGCCGCTGATGGTGGTCGTGGTGCTGTGGGGGCACGACAGCGTGCTCGCCCGCGAGGGTGTGTTCTTCAGCGAAACCGCTGTCGTTACTTTCGGTGGCGCCTATGCCGTGCTGGCCTTCATCGCCCAGCGCGTGGTCACAGACTACGGCTGGCTGTCGCCCGCGCAGATGCTCGACGGGCTGGCGCTGGCGGAAACCACGCCGGGGCCGCTGATCATGGTGGTGCAGTTCGTGGCTTTCATGGCGGCGTTCCAGCATCAGACCGGCATGTCGCCCTGGCTTGCCGGCGTCATCGGCTCGCTGCTGACCGTGTGGGTGACCTTTGTCCCGTGCTTCCTGTGGGTGTTTCTCGGTGGTCCGTATATCGAGGCACTGCGCGGCAACCGGGCGTTGCACTCCGCGCTCAGTGCGGTGACGGCCGCCGTCGTGGGGGTGGTGCTGAACCTGTCGGTCTGGTTTGCCGAGCACACGATCTTCGGATCGGTGCGCATGCTCGACGTGGGGCCGGTTCACCTCGATCTGCCGCAGCTGGCCACATTGAACCTGCCTGCCCTGCTGCTGACCGCCGGCGCCATGCTCGCCATGCTGCGTTTCCGGGTCGGCATGGTATGGACGCTGGGCCTTTGCGCCGTTGCCGGCATCGTGCTTCGCGTGCTTCAAGGCTGACTGGCGTGTGGAGCCGGACGGTCCGCTGTCATCCGGCGAGCGACGCCCTGGCCGGCAGATGGCGCCATTCGTGAACGATCAGGCCGGCCACCGTGACGTCGATGACGGTGAGCAGCCCCAGCAGCGGCGAGGGTTGATGGAACAGCCGGTAGCCCTGATAGGCGATGAAGGCCGCCATCAGCGCGACGGCCGCCGGATACGCCCAGCGCAGTCCGCGCAGCAGCCCCGCCACCATGGCGATCTTCACCAGACCATGCGCCAGCAGGTACACGGCGGCGAAATGCCGTGTGCCCAGCGAGAAATGTTGCGCCATCCGGACGAGATGACTGGCGACGACATCGTGAGGGTCCTCGAGCAGTTCCTGCTGCGTCAGCACGGCCACGATGTGCCGGATCGCCGGACCGCTGGCGAGCAGCAGTGCGATGCCGCCGACCAGCTCCAGCAGGCCGTCCAGCCCCTTGACCAGGACGCCGAGCTTGAACGCGCGGTGCGCAAGGTTGGCCCAGTCAGACTTCATGCGCGGACGACTGCTGATGGAATGGGCGGGCGCAGGCCGACCGGGCCGACGGCATGTGCATGGTCACCGTGGTGCCGGCGCCGCGCACGCTTGCCACGTGCACCGTGCCGCGATGCAGTTCGACGATGCTGCGCACGATGGACAACCCCAGCCCGGTGCCCTGGCCGGCGCCGCGCCGACGCGCCGCATCCACTTGGTAGAAACGGTCGAACAGGTGCGCCAGGTGCGGCGCTTCGATGCCTTCGCCGTCGTCCTCTACGCGGATCTCGACGCCCTCGGTCAGCGGCTGCAGGATGATCCGCACCTCGCCGCCGTCGTGCGAATGGCGGATCGCATTGCCCAGCAGGTTGGCCAGCGCCTGCCGCAGCAGCAGCGGATCGGCCACCAGCGTGGCGGCACCGTCCTGCCGGATGCGGATGCCGCGCGCGGCGGCGCCGGGCGCGTGCTGGGCGACCACCCAGGCGCAGGCCTGCGCCACGTCGAAGCGTTCGCAGCGCAGCGCCTGCTCGGCATGCTCGGCGCGCGCCATGAACAGCAGGTTCTCGATCAACACGTTGAGCCGCCGGCATTCCTCCAGCCCGGACTCCAGCGCCACGCGGTAATCCACCGCCTCGCGCGGGCGCATCAGGCAGACCTCCAGTTCGCCGCCGAGGTTGGCCAGCGGCGTGCGCAGCTCGTGCGCCAGATCCACCGAGAAGCGCGACAGCCGGGCAAACGCCTCCTCGATCCGCGCCAGCATCGAGTTGAATACCAGCACCAGGTCGTGCAGCTCGGGCGGCCACGGTGGCGTGAGCGGCAGGCGGGCCGACAGATCCGCCGGCGTGATCGAGCGCGCGGCGCCGGCGATGCGCGCCAGTGGCGCCAGCCCCTGCGCCGCCACCCAGCGTCCGGCGAACGCCAGCAGCGGCACCAGCAGCAGGAACGCCAGCGCCAGCGCGCGGCGCAGGCTGTTCTGCAGCGCCACATCGCGAGTCACGTCCAGCGCCAACTGCAGCACCGGTGGTGTGTCGCCATCGACGCTGTGCAGTCGCACCGTCGCCAGCACGTAACTGCGCGGCCCGGCATGCCGCACGCGCAGCGGCGCCATCGGCAGACCGTCCATGGGGGCAGGGAACACCGCGCCGGGCAACTCGCGCTGCATGCCTGGCGTCTCGCCCAGTACGCGGCCGGCGGCCAGCACGCGCGCTTCGTACTGGCGCAGCCGCGTGCCCTCGGTTTCCTTCACGATTTCGCCGAGCAGCGCCTGCGGTCTGCCGCCGGCATCGTCCAGATCGACCTGCAGCTCGGCGACCTTGGCCTGCATGAAACGCAGGTGCTCGGCGCTGAAGTTGGTCGACAGACGCCAGTCGGTGATGCCCGCGAACAGGCCCACCGCGGTGAGCGCCGCGAGCATGCAGAGCAGGCTCAGGCGCGTACCGATGGAGCACCGCCGCCACCAGCGGACCGGCGGCATGGCTTCAATCGTCATGACTGTCCAGCATGTAGCCGGCCCCGCGCACGGTGTGCAGCATCGGCGCGTCGAACGGCGCATCCAGCTTGGCGCGCAGGCGCCGGATCACCACATCGACCACGTTGGTCTGCGTGTCGAAGCAGATGCCCCACACGCTCTCGGCGATCAGCGTGCGCGACAGCACCCGCCCGCGTTGGCGCGCCAGCAGCAGCAGCAGGGCGTATTCCTTCGGCGTGAGCTGCAGCGGCTGGCCGCCGCGAGTGACCTGATGGCGCAGCGAATCGATCAGCAGCGGCCCCACGCGCAGCATCGCCGTCTCGCCCGCCGGCTCGCCCTGGCGCAGCAGGTTGCGCAATCGCGCCAGCAGCTCGGCGAAGGCGAAGGGTTTCACCAGGTAGTCGTTGGCGCCGATCTCGAAACCGTGCACGCGATCCTCCACGTGACCCCGCGCGGTGAGAAACAGCACCGGGGTACGGATCCCCGCGCTGCGCATCGCCTGCACGACGCCGAACCCATCCCGGCCCGGCAGCATCACATCGAGTACGGCAACATCGAACCGGTGCTCGCGCAACAGCGCGAGCGCGATTTTTCCGTCTTCCGCGAGGGTGACCGAAAACCCCTCCTCGCCGAGGCCTTGCGCGAGATAGCGGCGCGCCTTGGCGTCGTCTTCGGCGATCAGGATTCGCATGTGCGGTGGTGGGACGCGGCGTTGATCGGGCGGCAACTTTACCGCGAAGCCGACCGGGCGCGCGCCGTTCCGCGGGTGTCAGGAACCGCGGCCCACCAGGTCCGGCGACGGCACCAGCGCAATCACCAGCCAGCCGGGCCGGGGCTCCAGCTCGCGCTTGGCCGACGCCACGCGCAGTGCGCCCTTCTCCTCGATGCCGAACAGCAGGATCGACGTCGAGCCGTACTGCTCGACGAAGTGCGGCCAGTCGAACGTGGCGGTGAGGCGGGTGGACTTGATCCGCCAACCCTGCGTCAACAGCTCGGCGAAACGGCCGTGGGTCATCGTCTCGTCGAACAGCGGCGGCGCCAGCAGGCTGTCGGCCAGCGCGGTGCGATCGGTCGCCTCGTCCACGCTCAGGTTACGCAGGCGGTAGACCTTGTCGCGGCCGAATTCCTCGCGGTAATGCAGGCAGGCGATGGAATTGCGTTCGCGGTGGGTCGACATTGCCAGCAGGCGGCCGATGCCGGTCAGGTCGAGATGGCGCTCGGCGTGGTTCGACGCCGGATTGCCGAAGAAGGTTGGCAAGCCTTCCATGCGCGCCTGGCGAATGCCGTCCCAGTCATCGTCGGCGAGCAGCACGCGGACACCGGCGTCGTGCAGCGCCTTGGTCACCGCCCGTGCCACGATGCCCGAACCGAACACCAGCACGCCGCGCGGCTCGGGCTCAGCCACCTTCAGCCAGCGGGCCAGCGGACGGGCGGTGGCGCTCTGCAGCACCACGGTGCCGATGATCAGGATGAACACCAGCGGCACCAGCGCGTCGGCTCCGGCCAACCCCAGCGCACTGAGGCGCAGCGCGAACAGCGCCGAGACCGCCGCCGCCACGATGCCGCGCGGCGCCACCCAGGCGATCAGCGCGCGCTCACGCCAGCTGAGCGCGCTGCCGGCGGTCGCCAGTGCCACCGTGACGGGACGGATCAGCAGCTGCGAGGCCAGCAGGATGCCGATGCCGGCCGTCAGCATGCCCGGCGGCAGCGGCCACTGCAGCCGCGCGGCGAGCAGAATGAACAGGCTCGACACCAGCAGCGTGGTGAGATGCTCCTTGAAATCGAGGATGTCGTCGACGTGCACGCCGCGCAGGTTGCCCAGCGCGATGCCCATCACCGTCACCGCCAGCAGGCCCGATTCGTGGGTGATCGCATTGGAGACGCTGAAGGTGAGCAGCACCGCCGCCAGCGTGCCGAAGTTCTGCAGGTATTCGGGAATCATCTGCCGGCGCAGCAACTGCGCCAGCACCCACGCCGCGATGGCTCCGGCCACCATGCCGCACAGGATGGTGCCAAGGAACACGCCGATCGTGTGCCCCTGCTGGCGCGAGGCGATCGCCTCGTAGATCAGCACGGCGAACAGCGCGCCCAGCGGATCGATCACGATGCCCTCCCAGCGCAGCGTGTTGGCGATGCGCGCGTTCGGACGCAGGGTGCGCAGCATCGGCGCGATCACCGTCGGCCCGGTCACGCAGGTCAGCGCGCCGAACAGCAGCGCCATGTCCCAGTCCAGTCCGGCCAGCAGGTGCGCCGCGGCCGCCAGCAGCAGCAGCGCGGCGATCGCGCCGTAGCTCACCAGCCCGCGCACCGCGCGACCGATCTCGCGCAGCTCGCCGAAGCGCAGGCTCAGGCTGCCCTCGAACAGGATCAGCGCCACCGACAGCGACACCATCGGGAACAGCAGCGTGCCGAGCAACCGGTCCGGCCGGATGAGGCCGGTCACCGGACCCAGCACGATACCGGCCAGCAGCAGAAACAGGATTGCCGGCAATTTCACCCGCCAGGCCAGCCACTGCGCGGCAAAGCCAATGCCGAGCAGGCCGGTCAGCAGCAGCCCAGGCTCAAGATGCATGTGCGCTTCCTGCAAAAAAACCGTTGGTCATCGGAGCACGCGCACACAAAAACGTCCACCGCGCATTGAGCGCGGGAACGTGCCGGATGAAGCTCGGGGAAGAAATGGCCCCGGCATCGGAGGGAGGGAGGGGGAGCCGATGCCGGGGCGCGGGGGTCGGGACATTTGCGAACCGACCGGTTCAAATAATAGCGGTCGCCTGGTCCAAGTCAATACCGATCAGTACACAAAATGTCGCAGGGGGCTCAGAACCGGCGGTACTGCAGCGCTTCGGCCAGGTGGGCGCGATCGAGCAGACCGGCCCCGCCGTCCAGATCGGCGATGCTGCGCGCCACCCGCAGCGTACGGTGGTAAGCCCGCGCAGACAGGCCCAGGCGCTCGAGGGCGGTCTCGAACCAGCGCCGCTCGGCCGGCCCCAGCGCGCAATCGCGCTCCAGCTCGCGCGTGCTGATTTCCGCGTTGGGCCGGCCGGCCCGCTGCAGGGCGTGGTCGCGGGCGCGGATCACCCGCTGGCGCACCGTGGCCGAGTCCTCGTCGTGTCCGCTGCGCGGGGCACCGAGCTCGGCCAGCGGCACGCGCGGCACTTCCACGGCAAGATCGATGCGGTCCAGCAGTGGTCCGGAGACGCGGCCGCGATAGCGCTGGATCTGGTCGGGCGTGCACTGGCAACGCTGGCGCGGATCGCCGGCGTAGCCGCACGGACAGGGATTCATCGCCGCCAGCAGTTGGAACTGGGCAGGAAAACACGACTGCCGCGCCGCCCGCGAAATCATGATCTGGCCCGATTCCAGCGGTTCGCGCAGCACGTCGAGCACATGGCGACTGAATTCGGGCAGCTCGTCGAGGAACAGCACGCCATTGTGCGCCAGCGAGATCTCGCCCGGTCGGGGATAGGATCCGCCGCCGACCAGGGCTACCGCGGATGCCGTGTGGTGCGGGGCACGGAATGGCCGGTGACGCCACAGCGCCGGATCGACCGGCTGCCCGGTCACCGACAGCACGGCACAGGTTTCCAGCGCCTCGGCCTCGGTCAGCGGCGGCAGGATGCCCGGCAGGCGCTCGGCCAGCATGGTCTTGCCGGTACCCGGCGGCCCGACCATCAGCAGGTGGTGACCGCCCACGGCGGCGATTTCCAGCGCCCGGCGCGCCTGCAGCTGACCGCGTACATCGCTCATGTCCGGACACGCCACCGCGCCGCTCCCGTCGTGGCTGCGCCCCGGAGGCGGCAGGGTCGAGGCGTTGTGCAGCCAGCCGCAGACTTCGGCCAGACTGTCGGCCACCATGACATCGATGTCCGGCACCAGCGCGGCCTCGGCGGCGTTCGCCCGGGGCACGACCATGCGGCGCCCGCGGGCGCGGGCACGCAGCAGGGCCGGCAGCACCCCGCAGACGCCGCGGATCGCGCCTGACAGCGCCAGCTCGCCCAGAAACTCGCAGTCGTCGAGCTTTTCCCGCGGCACCTGGCCACCGGCCGCCAGGATGCCCAGCGCGATGGCCAGGTCGAAGCGACCGCCGTCCTTGGGCAGCTCGGCCGGCGCGAGATTCACCGTGACCTTGCGATCCGGATAGGTGAAGGCGGTGTTCTGGATCGCCACGCGCACGCGATCACGCGCCTCGCGCACGGCCGCCTCGGGCAGCCCCACGATATGGGTGCCGGGCAACCCGCCGGAAAGATGAACCTCGACCATCACCTGCGGCGCGGTCACGCCCTCCTGGGCACGGCTGAGGGTGACGGCCAGACTCATGGACGGAGTGGGCGACCGGTGGGGAGACGGCCGCGGAGAAACGCACTCATGCAGCAGCTCCGGTCGATGGGGCATAAACAACCGCCCCCGACCGTTCTCGGGGTGAGGTGACAGGTCGGGGGCGGCTCCCGGGAGACGGTTTATCGCTTAGGAACCGCGAGCAGCGGCCATCGTCTCCAGATCGGCGATGCGCTTTTCAAGGCCGTCGAGCTTGGCGCGGGTACGCGCCAAAACCTGACTCTGGACATCGAACTCTTCGCGGGTGACCAGATCAAGGCGGCGCAATCCGTGCGCCAGGACATCGCTGAAGTTGGTTCGCAAATCCTGATGCGCTTGAGCCAGTCCTGGCGGCACCAACGAAACAAGTCGCAGGGCAAGTTGATCGATATCCTGCCTATCCATCATGGATAGCACCTCGAACTCGTCGAACTGAAGTCTAGGTAAACGCGCCTGGTGACCGCCATCGGGAAGCTCCGTCGGACTTTGTAGGGATTGTCCTACATGCGGCGCCGAGGCGACAGCGCCGACGCGACAGCGCAAAATGCCCCTTCCGCGCCGGCACCCACGTCGGCGCCCCTGACGAGGAGCCTCCATGAAGCTGGTATCGGCGGTCATCAAGCCGTTCAAACTGGATGATGTGCGCGAGGCGCTGGCCGAAGTCGGCGTGCAGGGCATCACGGTGACTGAAGTCAAGGGTTTCGGCCGGCAAAAAGGCCATACCGAGCTATATCGCGGCGCGGAATACGTGGTGGACTTCCTGCCCAAGATCAAGCTGGAGGTGGCCGTGGCCGACGACCAGCTCGAGCGCGTGGTGGATGCAATCCAGAATGCCGCCCGCACCGGCAAGATCGGCGACGGCAAGATCTTCGTCAGCGCGCTGGATCAGGTGATCCGCATCCGCACCGGCGAGCTGGACAACGACGCGCTCTAGGCGCTGCTGCCCAGCGCGGCCTGTGTCCGCTCGAAGCGGGTGAGGCGCAGGCCCACCATGCCGAGCACGATGCCCACCACCGCACCACCGAGCAGGCACTGGAGCAACGGCGGGTGCCGCAGACCAAACAGCGCCATCGCGACGCCCAGCAACGCGAAGATCGCAATACGGACCAGCATGCGCCCGCGCCGGATCGGCTGTCACCCGACCCGCCGAACGGTCACTTCGCCTTGCCCTGGTTGGCCACCGCGGCCATCTTGGCGGCGATCGCGTCGGCATCACCCAGGTACTCGCGGCGGATCGGGCGCAGCTCGGCGTCGAACTCGTAGACCAGCGGGATGCCGTTGGGGATGTTGACCTCGACGATGTCCTCGTCGGAGATGCCGTCCAGGTACTTCACCAGCGCGCGCATGGAATTGCCGTGGGCCACCACCAGCACGCGCTGGCCGCTGCGAATGGCCGGCGCCAGCACCTCGTGCCAGTACGGCAGCACGCGGGCCACGGTGTCCTTCAGGCATTCGGTGTCCGGAATCTGCGCCGGATCCAGCCCCGCATAGCGGGGGTCATGCAGCGCCTCGTTGGCGCTGCGCTCCAGCGGCGGCGGCGGCGTGTCGTAGCTGCGGCGCCAGATCTTCACCTGCTCCTCGCCATACCTGGCAGCGGTCTCGGCCTTGTTGAGGCCGGTCAGCGCGCCGTAGTGGCGCTCGTTGAGGCGCCAGTCGGTAAGCACCGGGATCCACATCTGGTCCAGCGCCTCCTGCACCCCCCACAGCGTGCGCACGCAGCGCTTGAGCACCGAGGTGTGCGCCACGTCGAACTGGAAGCCGGCCTGCTTCAGCGCGGCGCCCGCTTCCCTGGCCTCGGCGATGCCCTGCGGCGTCAGGTCGACGTCGGCCCAGCCGCTGAAGCGGTTGTCGAGGTTCCACTGGGATTGGCCGTGGCGGATCAGGACGAGCTTGTGCATGGCGATGGCGACGCGCGGGGGAAAGGGAAAATGGTGAATGGCGCCGGGCCGGGCGTCAAATCGCACCGTGCCGGAGGTCACGTAAACCGTCGCCGTCCCGGCCGCATCTATGGTCGCGTTGTGTCCCTCACGGCCGGCCGCCGATGCGTCCGCCGCCATGCCATGCCAAGGAGATTCCCATGCGCCGCACCGTGCTCGCTTTCGCTCTGATCCTCGCCATCCACCCTTTGGCTGCCGCCGCGCAGGACGACATCGACAAGGTCAACGGTTCCATCCATGTCGAGGCTGGCCAGCAGGTCGGCGACGCCAGCACGGTCAATGGCGCCGTGCACGTGGAAGACGGCGCCAGCGTGCGCAAGGCCAGCACGGTCAACGGCGCGGTGGAGCTGGGCGACCAGGCCCGGGCCGGCGAGATCGGCACGGTCAACGGCGCGGTATCGCTCGGTGAAAGCGCCCGCGTGAGCGGCAAGGTGGAGACGGTGAACGGCAGCATCCGGCTGGACCGGGGCGCCGAGATCGGCGGCCGCGCCTCCAACGTCAACGGCGCGATCACGCTCGACGCGGCGCACGTGGCCGGCGGGCTGGGCACCGTCGGCGGCGATATCACGGTGGGCGCCAACTCCCGTGTCGAGGGCGGCATCCTGGTGGACAGGCCCGGCGGCTGGTTCCACTGGGGTCAGCAGCGTCCACCGCACGTGGTGATCGGGCCGCACGCGGTGGTGCAGGGCACGCTGGATTTTCGCCGCGAGGTGGTGCTCGAGGTCAGCGACAGCGCACAGATCGGCCCGGTGAAAGGCGCCACGCCGGTGACCTTCCACGGCGACACGCCGTAGCCGCCGGTAGGAGCGCACCCTGTGCGCGAATGCTTTTGGCTTTGATGTCAATCAGGAGCAAAAGCATTCGCGCACAGGGTGCGCTCCTACAGCCAGTCGCGCGGTACCAGGTAATCGGCCAGCCGTGCCTCGGCGCTGCCCGGCTCGGGCGAGTAGCCGTACTCGAAGCGCACCCGTGGCGGCAGGCTCATCAGGATCGACTCGGTGCGCCCGCCCGACTGCAGCCCGAACAGCGTGCCGCGGTCCCACACCAGGTTGAATTCCACGTAGCGGCCGCGGCGATAGAGCTGGAACTCGCGCTCGCGCTCGCCGTACGGGGTGTCCCTGCGCCGCTCGACGATCGGCAGATAGGCATCGAGGAAACCCTGCCCCACCGCCCGGGTCAGCGCGAAGCAGCGCTCGAAGCCGCCCTCGTTGAGATCGTCGTAGAACAGGCCGCCCACGCCGCGCGTCTCGCCACGGTGCTTGAGATAGAAATATTCGTCGCACCAGCGCTTGTAGCGGGCGTAGACGTCGTCGCCGAACGGCGCGCAGGCGGCGCGCGCCACGGTGTGCCAGTGCACCACGTCCTCGTCCACCGGATAGAACGGGGTGAGGTCGAAGCCGCCGCCGAACCACCACACCGGCTCGATACCCTCCCTGCTCGCCTCGAAATAGCGCACGTTGGCGTGCGTGGTCGGTACGTAAGGATTCTTCGGATGCAGCACCAGCGACACGCCGGTGGCGACGAAGCGGCCGCCAGCCAATTCCGGCCGGTGCGCGGTGGCGCTGGGCGGCAGCTGGTGGCCGGACACGCGCGAGAAGTTCACTCCGGCCTGCTCGAACACCGCACCGTCGCGCAGCACGCGCGTGCGACCGCCGCCACCGGCCTCGCGCGTCCACGCGTCCTCGACGAAACACGCGCCGCCGTCGGCGGCTTCCACCGCGGCGCAGATGCGGTCCTGCAGTTCGCGCAGGAAGGCTTCGGCGCGTTCGGCCTGCTCGCTCATCGCTCGATCACCCGTGCCGGAAAAACCCGAAGCTTAGCAAGCCGCACACGCCGCCGGATTTGCAGTCCGGCCGACCAAAGTCCGACAGGCTCCTAGGCAAGTCCGGGTGGCACGGCTAGGCTTTCCGGATGCCTGACCCGATTGCTCCCCTCGCGGTCTCCGCGTACACCGCCACCTCCGCGCTCGGCCATGGCCTGCAGGCGCATCTGGATGCGCTGCAGGAAGAACGCAGCGGCCTGCGCCCCAACGCGTTCTCCAGCGCGCCGCTGCCGTGCTGGATCGGCCAGGTCGACGGCGTCGAGAACGCGCCGCTGCCCGAGGCGCTGGCCGCGTGGGAGTGCCGCAACAACCGGCTGGCCTGGCTCGGCCTGAACCAGGACGGCTTCGTCGACCGCGTCGCCGCGGCCCGCGCGCGCTACGGCGCCGGGCGCATCGCGCTGATGCTGGGCACTTCCACCGCCAGCATCGGCGCCACCGAGGAAGGTTATCGCCGGCTCGACGCCGACGGCGGCCTGCCCGACGACCTGCTGCGCCCGGCCATCCACGCGCCGCACTCGCTGTGCGCGTTCGTCGCCGCGGCGCTGGGCATCGAGGGGCCGTGCCTCACCGTGTCCACCGCCTGCTCGTCCAGCGCCAAGGTGTTCGCCAGCGCCGAACGGCTGATCCGCCTCGGCCTGGTCGATGCGGCCGTGGTCGGCGGCGTGGATACCTTGTGCGACAGCGTGCTGTTCGGCTTCAACGCGCTGGAACTGATCTCGCCCGAACCGTGCACGCCGTTCGATGCGGGCCGCCGCGGCATCTCGATCGGCGAGGCGGCCGGCTTCGCGCTGCTGGAGCGCGTCGAGGCCGCGCCTGACGCGCCGCGCCTGCTCGGCTACGGCGAATCCACCGACGCGCACCACATGTCCACGCCGCATCCGCAGGGGCTGGGTGCCGAGCTGGCGCTGCGCGACGCGCTGGCGCGCGCGGGCATCACCGCCAAACAGGTCGACTACATCAACCTGCACGGCACGGCGAGCCTGAAGAACGACGAGGTGGAGGCCGCGCTGGTCGGCCGCAGCTTCGCGCCGCACACGCGCGCCAGTTCCACCAAGGGCTTCACCGGCCACACGCTGGGCGCGGCCGGCATCGTGGAAGCGGCGATCACCCTGCTCGCCCTGCGCGAAGGGCTGGTGCCGGGCAACCTCGGTGGCAACACCCCCGATCCCGGCTGCGGTCCGCAGTTCGCCTGGCACAACGAGCGCCGCCCGCTGCGCATCGCGCTCAGCAACTCGTTCGGCTTCGGCGGCAACAACGCCTGCCTCGCCTTCGCCCGGGCGGAGTTGGCATGAGTGCGTTGCACCTCGCCATCGAAGGCCTCGGCCTGTGGACGCCGCAGCTGGGCCACGTGGAGGCGCTGCGCGCGCTGCTGAGCGGTGCGCCGGTGGTGGCGCCGCCGGCACGTCCCGCGGCCGCCACGCTGCCAGCCAACGAGCGCCGCCGCGCGCCGGAAAGCGTGCTGCTGGCCACCGAGGTGGCCGACCAGGCGGTGGCGATGAGCGGCCGCGCGGCGAGCGAACTGGCCTGCGTGTTCACCTCCAGTCATGGCGACCAGGCGATCACCGACTACATGTGCGCCACGCTGGCGACCGCGCCCACCGCGCTGTCGCCGACCAAGTTCCACAACTCGGTGCACAACGCAGCGGTCGGCTACTGGACCATTGCCACCGGCTGCCATGCCGCGTCCACCGCGGTCTGCGCGCACGCGCTGAGCTTCGGCGCGGGACTGCTCGAAGCGACCAGCCTGGCACTGGCCGATCGGCGGCCGGTGCTGCTGGTGTGCAGCGACATCGCCGGCAGCGGCCCGCTGCGCGAAGTCACCGGTTGCGCGCAGTCGTTCGGCGTGGCGGTGGTGCTGGCGCCCGTGTCGAACGCGTCGGCGCTGGCCACGCTCACGCTGCGGCCTTCACCCTGCCGCGATGCAGCCACCGTCACACTGCCCGAGCCGCTGGCAAGCGTGCGCGACGGCAATCCTGCCGCGGGCGCGCTCGACCTGCTGGTACCGCTGCTGCGCGGCGCCGCGCATGCCCGCCTCGCCGCCTCGCCCTCGATGGAGCTGGATCTGGACATGGAGTATCCCGGTTGAACGGTCTGCCCCGTTGGTGCGTGCTGATCCCCTGCCTCAACGAAGAGGCGGCGATCGAATCGGTGGTGCGCTCGGTGCTGGCGCTGGACGCGCCGGTGATCGTGGTCGACGACGGTTCCGACGACCGCACGCCGGAGCTGGTGGCGGCACTGCCGGTCACGCTGATCCGTCACGCCACGCGGCACGGCAAGGGTGCGGCGCTGCGCAGCGGTTTCCGCGAGGCGCTGCGCCAGGGCTACGAGGCAGTGCTGACGATGGACGGCGACGGCCAGCACCTGGCCGATGACATCCCGCGCCTGCTCGCTGCGGCACGGCGCTATCCGCGCCACATCGTGATCGGCGCGCGCCTGCTCGACCGCGAGCAGCAGCCCAAGGGCCGCCGTCGCGCCAACGGCGTCGCCGACTGGGGCATCTCCTGGGCCTGCGCACAACCGGTGGTCGACACGCAGAGCGGCCAGCGCTGGTACCCGCGCGACGCGCTGGCGCTGGTCGACCTGCCGGCGGAGAACTTCGCGTTCGAGGCGGCGATCCTGATCGCCGCGACACGCGAGAAGGGCCTGGGTGTGGTGTCGGTGCCGATCGCCTCGCGCTACCACGGCAGCTTCCGGCTCAGCCACTTCAGGCCGGTGCGCGATATTGCCCGCATCACCACCTACACCATCGGCCGCGTGGTGCACTACGGCGACATCGTGGCGAGCTACCGCCGCTCGCGCGCCAGCATGCCGATCGTGCTGCACGACCTCTGACGACCATACGCCGCAGGCTGCAGTCGCATGCCATGCCTGCACAGTCGGGACGGACTGCGGGATGAAATGCATATGGGCGACGCGACGCACGATGCGGTGATCCCGGGCAGCGGCCTGGCCGGGCTGTGTCTGGCGCTGCAACGTGACGACCATGTCGGGCCTGGCCTACGTTGGCATCGCGCTCCACCGTTTTGCCGAGATCGCCCGCCGTATCGACCCCCGCCGTATCGACCCGTATTCCCCGTGCGCCAAGACCTGCCGAGCAGCCAGATGCTGGCGAGCTGCATCGGCCTGCTGGTGGAGGGCAAGAGCGATTTCGAAGCGATCGAAGGCAAGCGCGGGGAGGCGTTGGTGTGAGTCACGCCGCCATGGCAAGCTCAAATTGGATTTGTCCCTCACGCCATGGGTCACTCCGCGCCCTTCGGACGCAAGCCACCCAAGCAAGAAGGCCCCGCCGAGGATCTCGGCGGGGCCTGAGAGGCTTGCTGGATGCGGCTTTCCGCCGCCTCCCGATCATCGCGCTCCAGCCGCAGCCGGCAAGGCGATGACCCATGGCAAATGGCGCGCCCGGAGGGATTCGAACCCCCGACCAATGGCTTCGGAAGCCACTACTCTATCCGGCTGAGCTACGGGCGCGTGTGGTGCGGCCAGCCGCGGTGCGGACGGGTGTCCGGGGTGCGGCGGACGCGCAGTATAGCGGAGTTGGATGGGTGCTTGGCGGTGGATGTGCCCGCCGGGGTGGAGCGGAATCGGAGCGGGTTGCCGGATGGGATAGTCGTAGCGAGCGAGCAGCTGCCGCTCACCCGGATCCCGGCTCAAATCCTGGGCAGGCGCTTCCCCCGGCAGGGATGGGATGCAAAGTGTTTTGAGATGGTCGCAAGAGCGACCCCTCACCCCAACCCTCTCCCCGGCGGGGAGAGGGAGCAATGCGGGATGGGAGATGGTCGCGAGGGTGTCCCTCACCCCAACCCCCGGATCAAGTCCGGGGCAGGCCCTCTCCCCGGCGGTGAAGCGACTCAGAGCGGCTTGATCAGCTTGGCCAGGGTGTCCGGCTTGCCGGTGTCGCGCTCCAAGTGCGGGTACTTCAGGCCGTCGTGGTAGTCCACGCGCACGGTCCGGTAGCTGTCGAAGTTCTTCACCAGCAGTTCGACCGGCTTGCTCTTGTCCTTCGCGGCGGCGGTGACGGCGTCCTTGAGCACATCGGCGGAGTACTGGGTGCCGTTGACGGCGACGATCTTCATCGCCGGCGACAGGCCGGCCTTGAATGCGGGGCCGTCCCACAGCACGTCGGCGATGGAGCCGTCCTTGCCCACCGACACGCCCAGCGAGTAGGTGAGGTCGGCAAAGCCGCGGCGTGCCTCGATCGCCTTGATCGCGTCGGACGGCTTGTCGGTGTAGACCAGCTTCCAGCCGTGCGCGGCGATGCCGTCGATGAGCGGGCCGTGACCGTCCAGCCGCTGGCGCAGGAACGACGCCCAGTCGAACCTGACGATGCCGTTGAGCGTGTTCACCACGTCCTCGAAGGTGTAGGTGTTGACCTTCCAGTCGCCGTTGTTCATGCCGAAGAAGGCCCTGGCGAAGTCGTCCATGCTCTTTCTGCCGCCGCTGAGTGCGCGCAGCCTGGCGTCCACGTCGAGCCAGATCATCGCGCCGGCGACGTAGTAGTCCTCGCTGGCCTGGTAGTTGCGGTACGGCAGCGGCCGGCGCTGGGCGATGACGGGATCGTTGGTGGTGTCCTGCACGTTGCGCCAGCTGGCCAGGCCGGGGCGGCCCTTGTCGTAGGTGGCGGCGGCGTAGGCGAGCATGTCGCGGGTCTGCTCGGGGGTCCACAGGCCGGCGCGGGCGGCGACGATGTAGCCCCAGAACTGGGTCTGGCCCTCGTACACCCACAGCAGCGTGTCGCTCATCGGCACGTTGAAGTTGGGCGTGGTGAGGTCGGCGCCGCGGCGGTACTTGCCGTCCCACGAGTGGTTGTACTCGTGCGAGAACAGGTCGCGCGCGAACACGTTCTTCTTCCACTCGGTGAAGTAGTCGGCCTTGACGCCGTCCTCGCTGGACTGGTGGTGTTCCAGGCCGATGCCGCCGAGCTTGTCGCTGAGCGAGGTGAGGAAGGTGTAGTGGCCGTAGTGGTGCGCGCCGTAGAGCTTGTACATTTGCTGGATCAGCTCGCGGTGCGGCTTGATCTGCTCGGGGGTGAACGCGAGGTACTTCGGCGCGTCGGCGAACAGGTCCATGTGCACCGGCACCTTGGCGCCGGGGTCGAGATCGACCTGCTTGTGGTACTTGCCGGCGAGCATCGGCGAATCGACCAGCGCGTTGTAGCTGATGGTCCTGTAGTTCCAGGTGTCGCCGTTCCTGGAGGCGAGCTCCAGTGCGGTGGCGCCTTCCCAGCCGGCCGGCAGGGTGACGCTGGCGTCGGCGTGGATCATGCGGATGTTGTGGCCGGCCGGGTACACCGACACCTTGTCCCACTGCAGGCTGAGCATCTCGGGCGTCATCATGATGCGGCCCTGGCCGTGACCCTGCGAGGAGAGGAACTGGAAGTCCACGTCGACCGCGCTGGTGCCTTCGGGCACGTCGACGTGGAACGCGTAGACGTTGAGCGGATCACGCGTCCAGCTGAGCGTCTTGCCGTTGGCCTTCACGGTGAGGCCGGCGAACTTGTCGATCGGGCCGGTGGGCGAGTGGTTGCCCGGAATCCACTGCGGATACAGCAGGGTGAGCGGACCGGCCACGGCGGGAATCGTCTCGTGCACACGGAACACGCGATGCGCCACATCGGTGGCGTCCACGTGGATCTTCAGCGTGCCCGGCACATACGGCGTGTCCTGCACGGGCGGCACGTTGTCGGCATGGGCCGGCGCGGCGATCAGGCCGAGACCGGCCAGCAGCAGGGCGGAAGCGAGAACGGTGTTTTTCAAGGGGCATCTCCTCGATGCGGGGTGGTCGGTGGACCCGGCCGGCGCAGGCGCCGGCCGGGAATAAAGGTGGGTGGCGTTACTTGCGCGCCGCAGTGATGTCGCCCAGCAGATCCTTGCCCGCAGCGCGGACCAGGTGCGGGTACTTCAGGCCATCGTGGTAGTCGACGCGGTAGGTGCGATAGGTGTCCACGTTCTTCACCAGGAGCTCGATCGGCGCGCCGGCGCCCTTGGCCGCGGTGACGGCGTCCTTCAGCGCGTCGGGCGAGTAGTCCTTGCCGTTGACGGCCACGATGGTGAGACCCGGCACCAGGCCGGCCCTGAACGCCGGGCCATCCCACTGCACGTCGAAGATCCGCCCGTTGCTGCCGGCGGACAGGCCCAGCGAATAGGCCAGGTTCACGCCGTGGCGCAGCTTCTCCATCGCCTTGTCCATGTCGTTGGGCTGGTCGGTGTAGACCAGCTTCCAGCCGCCGCGCTCGATGCCGTGCTCGGGCAGCTCGGTGCCGGTGTAGTCCAGCCGCTGGCGCAGGAAGCGCTCCCAGTCGTACGGCTGCACCTGGTTGAGCGTGGCGACCACGTCGTCGAAGGTGTACGTGCTGGTGACGTAGCTGCCGTCGTCCTGCCCGTAGAAGGCGCGGGCGAAATCGTCCAGCGAACGCTGGCCGTGCGAGAGCGCGCGGATCTGCGTGTCCACGTCCAGCCACAAAAGCTGGCCTTCCGGATAGAAGTCGGTGCCGCGGCGCCAGTTGATCCAGCCGCCGCCGCCGAAATAGGTGAGCGGCGCGGCGTCGGCGGTGTCCTGCAGCGAGCGCCAGCGGCGACCGGTGCGGTGGGCCATCGCCGCGGCGATCGAGGCCAGCGAGTCGCGGTACTGCGCCGCGCTCCACAGGCCCGCGCGCGCGGTGAGCACGCCGCCCCAGTAGTCGGTGAGGCCTTCGTAGACCCACAGCAGGTCGTCCTGCATCGGCTCGTTGAAGGTGGGTGTCCACAGGTCGGCCGGGCGGCGGAACTTGCCGTTCCACGAATGCACGTACTCGTGCGGCATCAGGCTGGCCGCCAGCATGTGCATGGTGTCGTCGGTGAAGAAGTTGGCCGGCAGGCGGTCGTCGCTGGACTGGTGGTGTTCCAGCCCGAAGTGACCGGTGTGGTCCGACAGCGTGAGCAGGAAGTCGTAGTGGTCGTAGTGGTGCGCGCCGAACAGCTTGAGCGTCTGCTGCACCATCGCGCGCTGGCCGGCGAGCTGCCTGGCGCTGAGCTTGACGTCGTCGGCGTCGTCGCCCACCACGTTGAGGTGCACCGGCACCTTGGCGCCCGGGTCCAGGTCCACCCGGTTGAAGTGCGCGCCGGCGATCAGCGGCGAGTCCACGAGGTTGTTGAAGCTGACCGGCTTGAACTGCGTGGTGGTGCCGGACTGGCTGGCCACCTCCAGCGCGCTGCCGAACTTCCAGCCGGCTGGCAGCGTGACGCTGGGCGCGATGGTGATCTGCCGCGTGTAGTGCCCGGCCGGATAGAACGCCACCTGGTTGAACTCCACGTCCACCAGCCTGGGCGTGGACGAGGCGCTGGCGCCGAACTCACCGCCGTCGCCCGGCGAGAGGAACTGGAAGGCGAGATCGAGCTGGCTCACGCCGGCGGGCACGTGCAGATGGATCGCGTACATCTCGCGCAGGTCGCGCCGCCATGCCAGCGGCTTGCCGTTGGCGCGGATCACCAGCCCCGCCACGTTCTGGATCGGACCGGAGGGCGCGTGCTCGCCGGGAATCCACTTCGGGTAGTACAGCGTGAGCGCGCCGGGCGTCACCGGGATGGTCTCGGCGACGCGGAAGATCTTCTTCGGCGCATCGGCCAGATCCACCGCCAGCGTGAGCGTGCCGGCGTACGGCTGGTCAAGCGGCGCGGGCCGCTCGGCCGCATGCGCGGCCGGCAGGGCGAAGGCCAGAATCAAGGCGAAACACAGGCGGGATACACGTGGCACAGGACACACTCCGGACAGACGCCGGGAACGCGATGTCTCACCTCCCCCGGCCGCAACCACCCCGGCGACCCGTCACGTCCTGTGGTGCGGGCCCGGCATGGGACAAGGGCTCGATGGTAGGTCGAAGGTCACGCACGGCCCCCTGCCAGAGGTCACGACGGCGGCGATCGACGATGGCCGGGCGAGGCAACCGGGAGCATCGTGCACCGCGTCACGCACGGCGCGGCGGAACCATCGAGCAGCGGCAAAGGCCGACAGACCGCAGCACAACCCGCGTGCCAGTGCGGTGACACTGAACCATCGAAACATGTAGGAGCGCACCCTGTGCGCGAATGCTCTTGCTTTGATGTCGATCAGGAGCAAGAGCATTCGCGCACAGGGTGCGCTCCTACGCGATTCCGGATGTTGCTGAATTTCAGTGTCGCAACACTAGCTTCCCACTCGTTGCCCGAGGACAGAACTCCGATGCCGCGCCATCGCCAGCGAGCAGGTGTTGGGCCGCACCTTGCAGCGCCACGCCATGGTGGATACCGCGCAGGCCGTGCGCACGCCGCTGGAGCAGAGTTCGGCGCAGGCGGCCAGCATGGCCGCCGCGCTGGCAACGCCGGCGCCGGTCCTGCATCGGACCACGGTGCACGCGCTGCAGCGCTGAACAGCCTGCGCTTGCAACAGCAACGAAAACGCCCGCGAAGCCGGTCCGGTTCCGCGGGCGTTCTGTCGAGTGCCGACGCGACCCGCGCGCGGCTTACGAGTCGGCCAGTTCGCTGTGACGGATGCCGTAGGCGAAGTAGATCACCAGGCCCAGCATCATCCAGGCGATGAAACGCCAGATGGTGATCATTGGCAGGCCGCCGAGCAGTTGGAAGTGGCCGCCGGCGAACCACGGCCAGCCGATGATGAGGAACAGCGAGAACAGCATGCCGGTCGGTGCCACCAGCCACAGCATCGGCGTGCGGAAGCGGCGCTCCACGTGCGGCTGGCGCACGCGCAGGATCAGCACCGAGCCGCAGATGATGATGAAGGCGGCGAGCGTGCCGATGTTCACCAGCTCGGCCACCTCGCCGATCGGCAGCGAACCGGCGACCAGCGCGGTGAACACGCCCAGGATCATGGTGGGGCGTGCGGGCGTGCCGTACTTCGGGTGGATCCTGGCGAACCACTTCGGCAGCAGGCCGTCGCGCGACAGCGCAAACCAGATGCGCGCCGCGCCCAGCATGAAGGCGAACATCACGCTGGTGATGCCGGCGATCGCCGCCACCGAGATGATACCGCGCACCCAGTGCAGCCCCAGCGCCTTGAACGCCGCATCCACCGGCGCCGCGCCGCTGAGCTGGTCGTACGGCACCATGCCGGTGAGCACCAGCGACACCGCCAGGTACAGCGCCATCGACACCGCCAGCGACAGCAGCACCGCGCGCGGCAGGTCGCGCTGCGGGTTCTTCGATTCCTCCGCCGCCGTGGTCAGCGTGTCGTAGCCGAACACGGCAAAGAACACGATGCTCGACGCGGCCAGCACGCCGCCCCAGCCGTAGGTGGTGATGCCGTCCTTCACCACCGCGGTGGGAATGAACGGATGCCAGTTGGCGGTGTTGACATAGAACGCGCCCACGCCGATCACCAGCGCCACGCCGATCACCTTGATGGCGACAATGGCGGTGTTGGCGCGCGCGCCCCATTCGGTCTTCACCGTGAGCATCCAGGCGATCAGCAACGTGATGGTCGCGGCGATCACGTTGAACACCTTGCCGCTGTCCGGATGCTGCGGATCGTAGGCGCCCTGCGCCCACACCGGCAGGGTGACGCCGAACAGCTGCTCGATCAGCGCCTGCACATAGCCGGACCAGCCGATCGCCACCACGCCCACGATCAGCGCGTACTCGATCAGCAGATCCCAGCCGATGATCCAGGCGAACAGCTCGCCCAGCACCGCGTAACCGTAGGTGTAGGCGCTGCCGGTGACCGGGATCATCCCGGCGAATTCGGCATAGGCCAGCGCGGCGCAGGCGCTGCCCAGGCCCGCGATGATGAAGCTGAGCACCACCGCGGGGCCGGCGTTCGCGGCGGCCTGCTGGCCGGCGAGCACGAACACGCCCACGCCGATGATCGCGCCCACGCCGATCGCGGTGAGTTGCCAAAGGCCCAGCACGCGGCGGAAATCACCGCGCGAACCGGCCTCGGCCTGCAACTGTTCGATCGACTTGTGGCGCACCAACCTGGCTAGAAAACCCATCATGCCTCCCCTTGATACCGACGTGTAACAGCGCACGATCATAACAACGATACCCGCGAATTCCTTCACGGGTATCTAACAAAATCATGCATTTGGATGTATAGACGTCTATTTGAACTGGATCGGCGAAGCCCCGGAACGGGCCATGCGGTCGCTGCCAGTTGCGGCATCGGGGCTGCGCGTCACCCATGCCAGCGCCAGCGCGCTGGTGCCGAACAGCAGCGCGAACACCGCACCGGTCGCCGCCCCCTCGATGCCGAACCAGCGCCCCAGCAGCGCCGGCACCACGGCGAGCGCAGCCACCCGCACCGCCTCCAGCCGCGCCGCGCCGGGCCGCCCTTCCCACCACGCGCCGAGCACGGTGAGGCTCAGCGCAATCACCAGCGCGTAACCCAGCAGCACGCCCAGTCCGGCGTGGGCCGACAGGCCGAGGAAGTGCGTGGTCATGCCCAGCAGCAGCGCGAACTGCACCAGGCCGTAGCCGGCGCGACGACGGGTGAGCGGCGGATCGAAGCGTTCGCGTCCGAGCTCGAAGGCCGGCCTGGGAAAGCGTGCCGCCACGTCGACCGGCCGCCAGCCCGGCGGGCGGAACCAGATCTGCAGCCGGTCGCGCCAGCGCTTCGCGCGGCGGGCATCCTGCCAGGTGGCCCAGTACACCTCCAGATTCGCCCACAGCGGATTGAAGCTGCGCAGCGGCGCGCGCGTGCCGTATACCGGCGGGTCGCGGTCGTCCTCCTCGACGAAGCTGCCGAACAGGCGGTCCCACAGGATCAGGATGCCGCCGTAGTTCCTGTCCAGGTAGCGATCGTTCACCGCGTGGTGCGCGCGGTGGTTGGACGGCGAGCAGAACACGCGGTCGAACCAGCCGAGCTTGCCGACCTGCTCGGTGTGCACCCAGAACTGGTACAGCAGGTCGATCAGCGCCACCGCCGCGAACACGCTCACCGGATAGCCGAGCAGCGCCATCGGCAGGTAGAACAGCCAGCCGAGCAGGCCGCCGGTGGCGGTCTGGCGCAGCGCGGTAGAGAGGTTGTAGTCCTCGCTCTGATGGTGCACCACGTGGGCGGCCCAGAGGATGTTCACCTCGTGCCCCATGCGGTGCAGCCAGTAATAGAGGAAGTCGTACAGCAGCAGGCCGCTCACCCACACCCACCACGCGTCGGCCGGCAGCGCGAACAGCGCCACGTGCTCGACGCACCAGGCGTACACGCCCACCGTGAGCACCTTCAGGAACACCCCGGCCAGCTGCGAGATCACCCCCAGCCCGATGCTGGTGACCGCATCGTTGCTGCGGTAGGCGCGGCGACCGCGCAGTTTTGCCACCAGCAGTTCCACCCCAATCAAGGCGAAAAAGACCGGGGTCGCCAGCGTGATGACGGACTCGGCGGAGATCATCGACGGCGCCTGCACGATGGGCTGCCCGTCCCGTTCGACACGTTGCATTGCATCATGGCCACCCGTCGCGCACGCCCTGGTGAGGCCGCGATCATAACCAGACGCTGCGGGTTTTTCCCGTTGGCCGGCCGGCCGCAAGGAACCGGGGCCTGCACCGTGGAAGGCACGCCCCGAATGCCGCCGCTGGCAGGGAAATGGCGCGGTTGCCCGCGCCATTCCCCTGGAAGCCATTCGGGCTGCAAAGCTCCTCGCCGCGAACGTTTCTACGGCCCACGCTCCTGGGCCATGCCGTCCGATCTCAGTGCTTGATCGCGATGCGCTTGACCTGCGCGCGGGCGCGTTCGGTCTTGGGCAGTGTCACGGTCAGCAGGCCGTTGTTGAAACGGGCCTCGATCGCGTTCTCGTCGACCTCGGCGTCGAGCGGGATGCGGCGTTCGAAGCGGCCGTAGAAGCGCTCGGAAAAATGCCGGTCATGGTCCGCCGTTTCACTGCGGCGTTCGCCCCGAAGGGCAAGCACCCCGTCGTCGAACAACACCTCGATATCCTTCTCCTCCATTCCGGGAACCTCGGCAGTGACGGTGAACGCCCGCTCGGTTTCGGCGATCTCCACGTTCGGCCAGCCATCGGCAACCATCGACAGGGGCGTGGTTGCCGAGACATTGCCGAACGAGCGGAACACATCCTCGAACAGGCGGTTCATTTCCTGATGCAGCGACAGCAGGGGATGGCGCTCGTTGACGGTCTGCAGCGACGAAGATGCTGCCTGGCCGGCGCGGCGCCACGGGATCAGGTCACGAACATTCATGGTCATGGCTCAATCTCCTGTGCTTTGGTGATTGCCTGGATTGCGCCCGCATGGCGCGTGACGCGCATGCACGCCTCGCGTCACGCAGCCTGCTGGGCCTCGATCTGCCGCGGCCTGCCGGCCTCGCTGCGCGGCAGCGCGGTCCCGCCGGCGACCTCGATGCGACGCGGCTTCATCGCCTCGGGAAGCTCCCGCTGCAGGTCGATGGTCAGGATGCCGTTGACCAGGCTGGCGCCGACGACATCGACGTAGTCAGCCAGTTCGAAGCGGCGCTGGAAGTCGCGCCTGACGATGCCGGCATGCAGCTTTTCCCCGGCGTCCTCCTCGCTGCGGCGTCCGCTGACGGTCAGCAGGTTGCGCTCGCGGGTGACGGTGAGTTCGCCCTGCGAGTAGCCGGGGACTGCCATGGTGATGCGGTAGTGGTCTTCGGCGGTCTTGGTGATGTCGTACGCCGGCCAGCTGTCGACGGCGTCGATGCGGCTGGCGGTATCCAGCGCATCGAGCAGGTGCTCGAAACCGATGCTTGAACGGAACAGGGGCGAGAAATCGAACGTGCTTCTCATGGCCATATCCTCCGTTGGACTGGACAAAGGGACGATGGACACAGGTTGATTGCCGCGCGTGTCGATCCGGCCCCGTCGATGCCACCCGACGGAAACAGGGGGCGACACGGCATCGCCGCAGATGTATTCGCGGCAACCCCTTTTCAAGGGCAGGCACCGCGCTTCCGGGCGCAGCGCGATGGGCATGTTCAGGTCGTCGTCATCCCGCCGTGACCCAAGGAGCACTCCATGGGCAAGCCTCCCTCATGGAGGGCAACGGCATCGTGAGTACGCTGGCTAACAACTCGGTCAACCGGACGCAAACCCCGCTGCGCGGATTCGCGCCGGTTACCTCGGGCGTTGACCGGCACAACCAGCCTCTTGCATTGGCCAATTGTTGTAGTTACAATAATTCATGCGCATCAGCTATGACCCGACCAAGCGACAGAAGACCCTGGAGGAGCGCGGACTCGACTTCGAGGATGCACCAGCAGTCTTCGCCGGCCTCACTTTCGAGGTCGAGGACACCCGCCGGGACTATGGCGAGACGCGCATGATCTGCTTCGGCCACCTTGCCGGTCGCCTCGTTGTGATCGGCTACACGCCAAGAGGAGCAGTTCGCCACATCTTCAGCATGAGAAAAGCCAATGAACGCGAGAAAGCCCGTATCGGCCCGTACCTTGAAGTCTGATCTCAAGCGCGTGGACTCGCACAGGACAAAAGCCAGCGAGTACAAGGAACTTCCGGAACTGACGGATGCCATGCTCAAGCGTGGCACCGTTAAGCGTGCTGGCCGGCCCGTTGCGACCAACCCACGGAAGCAGGTCACTATTCGCCTCCCGGAATCGGTGCTTGCCAAGTGGAAAGCCACGGGCCCAGGTTGGCAGACCCGTATGGCTGAGTTGCTTAGTAAGCGTGCTTCGTAAGTGCCGGTCTAACAATTCGTCGTAAGAGACTTCCCGTCAATACCACCCGCTTGATGCTCTTGCCTTGAGCTTTCAGGCTTTCGCTGGTCATGGTGTTGTCCCCGGTGCTGCGTTGTGCGTGTCAGTGCTGCACGGTGTTCAACGTTGCCAGACTGCATTTCCGTAAACGGTCTTGTTGCATCGGTGGGTTGATGCGGACCAGGGTATAAACCGCGCCCGGAGACCTCGTTCATCCAGCGGTGTCGTCGGTGCTTCGGGGATCGGCCGAAACACGTTTGGACGTCCGGAATGTTAGTCAGGTTCTCTCCGGGGCGAATCCAGATCTGCTCGGGCGTGGACGTTTCCACGCTGACCGCCTTGGCCCGCTGCAGGCTGCAGCGCACGTCCTGGATCAGCAGCGTGCGCAGGTACGCGTCGCCGCGGCAGCTGATCGTGCCTAGGAGCGTGGGCCCGTTCTGGACAAGGGATCGACTCACGCGCAAGTCCGACGAACGCGCACAAGCCACGCCCCGCCCGGCGGATCGCCGGGCGGGGCGCGATCGCTCAGAACCGCACCGTCGCCGTCAGCATGCTGGCGCGCGGGGCGCCGGCGAGCAGGGTCTGGAAGGTGCCGCCGGCGTCGCTGGTCACGAAGCCGTTGGAGCCGATGGTGCCGAAGTAGCGCTTGTTGGCGAGGTTGGTGACGTTGAGCGCGAGCCTGATGTCCTGCGCGAAGCCGACCTTGCCCAGGTCATAGCCCACCTCGGCGTTGAACAGCCAGTACGACGGCACGCCAGCATCGTTGATGTAGGTGTAGTAGCGCTTGCCGGTGTAGTGGGCGGACAGGCGCAGGTCCCACGGGCCGGGCGTCCACACCAGCTCCGAGGCGATCAGCTGTTTGGGGCTGTCGACCACGGTCTTGCCCTTGGTGGGCACCACGATCGGGTTGTTCTGCGCGTCGTAGCCGCTGACGTAGTCGTTGTCGTAGCGCGAGCGGTTGTAGGAGAGCGAGTTGGACCAGTGCAGGTCGTCGGCCAGCCTGAAGTTCACCGCCAGCTCGGCGCCGCGGCTGCTCACCGAACCCACGTTGGCGTAGCCGCTGGCGCAGCCGACGATGCCGGCGCACTGCGAGATCACCAGCAGGCGGTTGCTGAACTTCACGTCGTACAGCGCCAGCGAGGCCTGGTAGAAGTCGCTGACCTGGCGCAGGCCGCCCTCGATGGTGCGCGACTGCTCGGGCTTCAACTGCTTGCCGAAGGTGTCGAAGGCGACCTGGGTGGTGGCCAGCGGACCGGTGATTCCGGCCTGGTAGGCGGCGATGTTCTTGGCGTACGAGCCGAACACCTCGAAGCCGCCGCCGAGGCGGTAGCTGGCACCGATCTGCGGCAGGAAGGTCTTCTTGGCGGTGAGCGAACCGTTGGCGTAGTCGCCCGGCGTGCCGTAGCTCAGCGTGCCCGGCACCGAACGCGCGGTGACCTTGGTATCCGGCGACTTGAAGCCCACGTCCACGCTCAGGCGGTCGTCGAGCAGCTTGAAGCTGTCCTGCACGTAGAACTGGTGCGTGGTGGTTTCGTAGTGCTGGTAGAACTGGCGCAGGTTGGGATCGTTGAGGAAGTAGCTGTCGTTGATCGGACCGGTGACGTAGTAGTAGTTGCGCTGCACGTTGTGGTTGGAGTCTTCGTACCAGAACCCCGCCTCCACGTGGTGGATGCCGATGTCCCAGCTCAGCGATGCGGTGAGGCCGCCACGGTCGATGCCGTACTCGGTGGTGCGGATGGAGATCGGCGTCTGCTGCGGCGTGCCCGGGTAGGAGGGCACGTACGGCGTCCACCAGTGACCCTGGCCGCGATCGTTGTGGTAGTAGCCGGTGGCCTTCAGGCGCACGGTGTCGCTCAAGGCGAAATCGCCGAACACGCTGGCCACGGTGTCGTCGCGCAGACCGCTGGCGTCGTAGTAGGAGTCATCCACGCTCTGCACGTTGCCGTCGTTGACCGTGCCGGTGGTCTGGTACTGCGTGGCCACGGCCACGGCCCGGTTCCAGTCGGGGCGGAAGTTGTCCCAGTTCCAGCCGTTGCGCTTTTCCAGCGCGAGGGACAGATCCTGGTAGTCGTTCTCGTGGCGGCTGGAGGTGGTGAGCAGCGCGCCGACGCGGCTGTCGTCGCCGAAGTCGTACACGGCCTTGCCGTTGAACTGCTTCTGCGTCTGGTCGCCCTGGCCCTTCCACTTGTTGACGGTGGCGTAGGCGCCGGACAGGTACATGGCGAAGCCGTGGTGGTCGCCGGTATCGAGGCGCGCGTAGGTGCGGCGGGCCGAGTCGCTGCCGATGCTCTGCGCCACGGTGACGCCGTAGTCGGGGGTGGGATCGGCCGAGTAGAACTGCACGGTGCCGCCGAGGTCGCTGGTGGACGCCGTACCCAGCGAGCCGATGCCCTCGGCCAGCTCGGCGCCGCCGAGGTTTTCGGCGATCAGCGCGCGGCTGATGTGCAGGCCGTTCTGGTTGCCGTAGCTCATGTCGCCCAGCGGGATGCCATCCAGCGTGAAACCGAGGCGGTTCTGGTTGAAGCCACGCAGGCTGATGCGCGTGGACCACTCGTAGTTGCCGAACGGGTCGGCCGACTCGAAATGCACGCCGGGCTTGGATTCGAGCACCTTCAGCGGGCTGCTGCCCGGCGGCAGCACCTTCACGTCTTCGCGGGTGATGCGCTGCACCTGGCGCGACTCGCCCTGGCCGATCACCGACACGGTCTGCAGCTGCTTGACCTTGCTGGCATCGGCGGCGGCATCGGCGGGCGCGGCATCCGTGGCGCTGGGCGTGTCGGTGGCCAGCGCGCTTCCCTGCAGCGCGGCGAAGAGGGCCAGCGCCAGCACGGCGCGGCGATGGGAGATCAGACGGTTCGACATGCGTGCACATCCTCGTCGCGGGGGCACGGCCCTCGCGGCATCAGTGGGAGAAACGGAAACCCGCGATCACCCCGGCGGGGCGAATCGCGAAAGCATGCGTGGCGCGTGTGAAGCGACGTTTACACCGACGTGTCAGCGCGTTTGGACGACTGAACCGTGCTGTCACATGCGCCGGCTCGTTCAGTGCGGCGGCGCGAGCAGCGCATGCCCCTGCGCGGTGGGCAGCGCCACGCCGAGGTAGCCGGCCAGCGTGGGCGCGATGTCGCGCATGTCCACCACGCCGAGGTCGCGACCGGCCGGCACGCCGGGCCCGGCGATCAGCAGCGTGGCGCGCTGGTCGGGACGCGCCGGGTCGTAGCCGTGCATGCCCTTGTAGTGCGAGGGTGCCGGCAGCGGCGCGTCCGCAGTGATACCCAGCTCGTAGCCAGGCTTGAACACCACGAACCAGCTCGCCTTGTCGCTGCCGCCCCTGGCCAGCAGCTGCTGGCGATCGAGGATCTCGGCGATGCCGTAGGCCGGGTCCTGGCGCAGACGATCGAGCAGCGCCTGCACGCGCGCCTTCACCGCCGCGTTGGCCGAATCGCGCAGCACGATGGCCGCGCTGCCGCCGTCGTTCCACACTGCGGCCTGCCAGTCGGTGATGGCGCCGTTCTTCAGCGTCACCAGGCCTTCCTTGAGGAACGGCGCATACAGGTTCACGTCCTGCGTGACCGGCGCGAAGCCGTGGTCGGAGACCACCGCGACGACGCCGTCCGGATGCACGCGGCGCGCGGCATCGACCACTTCGCCGACCAGCGCGTCGATCTGTTCGAGCACGCGGTTGGCATCGGGCGTGCCGGGGCCCTTGGCGTGCTCCTCGTGGTCGAGCGCGGCGAAGTAGACGGTCATGAAATCCGGCCGATGCAGCGTCAGCAGCTTCACTGCGAAGCGTGCGCGGGCCTGGTCGCCGTCCAGCTCCTCGTTGATGCCCAGCGGATACGGGCCGAGGTCCTTCTCCAGCGCCGGCAGCAGGCCGGGCGTGGCCAGTGCGGCGAGCAGCTTGCGGTCGTCGGCGGTGCCGGTGCGCCAGATCTGCGGCAGGTTCCAGTCCACGCCCACGGCGCCCACGCTCACCGGCCAGTGCACGTTGGCGGTGGAGAGTCCCGCCGCGTGCGCGGCCTGCCACAGCGTGGGCACCTTGATGTCGCTGGCGTACCAGTCCCAGCCGAGCTGGTTCTTGTTGTACGGATCGAAAGTGAGGTTGCCGCCCACGCCGTGCACCGCGGGCGAGACGCCGGTGAGCAGGGTGACGTGGCTGGGATAGGTGAGCGTGGGCAGCACGCCGGTGACGCCTTCGGCATAGCTGCCCTCGCGCAGGAAGCGGCTGAGGTTGGGCAGCGCCAGGCCGCGCTGCTTCGCGTGCAGCACGTCGCCGGGGCGCAGCCCGTCGATGGAGATCAGCAGCACCGGACGGGCGGACGCGGCCAGCGGCGCCAGCAGCAGACACAGGGTGGACAACAGCGGGATGAGTCGACGCATGATGGTTTTCGGTAGCCGGCGGGAGAACCGGCATGCTCGGGGCCGTGCGCTACAGCAGCGTGACGCGGCGATGTCGCGTTGCGCCACGTGGTTTGGATGTGATTGGGAGCGGCCGGGGGCGTCCGCTTGTGTAGTGCGAGTCATGAAGCCCGCCGCCATCATCCCGGCGGCTCTCAACAGACGAACGTCTGGTCAAGCTGGAGGAGCTGTACAACAGCGCGAGCTGGTCATCCAGTGTCTCGGGATGCTCGGGAAGTCGCTGGATCCCAGCTTTCGCTGGGATGACGAGCAAAGTGGGCGTGGCGAGCGTGCAGATGCGTCAGTGGCCGTCCACGGCACGACGCCCCAGCGCCGGATCGTCGGTGAAGAACGCATCGATGCCGGTGGCCAGATACACCTTGAGCTGCGCCAGCATGCCGGCGGCGTTGAAGGTGTCCGGGTGGTCGCCCTGCCAGAACTCCTTCGCCAGGAAGGTGTTCTCCGGGCGGAAGGTGTACGGATGCACCTCAAGGCCGGCGGCGTGCGCGTCGTGCACCAGCGCGGTGGGCGTGCCGAGGTGGCCGTCGGCGGTGTACGGGATGATGGCGTGGTAGTCGGGACCGATCGCATCGGCGTACTGCGCGATGGCCCTGAGTCCCGCCGGCGTGATCATCTGCGCGTAGGTGAGCGTGCCGCCGGCCGCCAGCACGTCGCCCGGGTGCATCGCCGGCTCGTCGATCAGCTGCAGCAGCGTGATGTTGGGATGCGCACCGTTCGGATGCGCCTTGCCCAGCTTGCCGCGCAGGTACTTCAGGTTGGCGATCTCGAACGACTGGATCTCCACCGGCGCGCTGCGCGTGTACGCATGCGCGGCCAGCGTGGCCAGCAGCGCGTCTTCCATCGGCAGGCCGATGTGCTGGAAGTAGCTGCCGTGCTTGATCTCCGGGATCAGCCCGATCACCCGCCCGCGCACGGCCGATTCGGCGGCGACGAAGTCGATGATCTCGTCCAGCGTGACGATCTGGAACTGGCCGTCCCAGGCGGTGCCGCGCAGCTCGGGCAGGCGCTCGCGGGCGCGCAGGATTTTCAGTTCGGCGAGGGTGAAATCCTCGGTGAACCAGCCGGTGACGCGCCGGCCGTCGATCACCCTGGTGGTCTTGCGCGCGGCGAACTCGGGATGATCCGCCACGTCGGTGGTGCCGGCGATGTTGTTCTCGTGGCGCGCCACCATCACGCCGTCCTTCGTCATCACCAGGTCCGGCTCGATCACGTCGGCGCCGTCGGCGATCGCCTTGGCGTACGAGGCCAGCGTGTGCTCGGGCCGCAGCGCGCTGGCGCCGCGGTGGCCGATCACCAGCACCTTCGACGCGAACGGCTTCTCGGCGGCGTGCAATGCGGTGGTCATCGGCAGCAGTCCGAGCAGGAGGGTGAGACAGCTTAGGCGACGCATGGGCGATTCCGGCAGGGGGGTGCCATGCGTTTTACGCATCGGCGGTTGCAGGGGGATGGCAGCGACGCTCCTCATCACGCGCTGGCCGTACCCTCACCCCAACCTCTCTCCCGGCGGGAGAGGGGCTCTATCCATGGGCTTTACCGGCCCTGCTGTTCCTGCTGCAGCCAGCGCGCATACCGCGGGCGGTCGACCGGCACGCCGGCGGCGTTGCAGCTGCCGAGTCGGCACAGTTCGCTGCGCAGGCGCGGGGTGTGCTGCACGATGATGTGGAAGATCGCGTTCTGCTCCAGCTCGCCGTGGAAGGCCGCGGCGCCGGGACCGTTGGCGAAGATCGCCACGTCTTCGCCGCCGTGCGTCTCGGCCTTCAGCGGCACGGTGGCTTCCTGCAGGTAATCGGGGTCGGTGGTGTCCACGTCGGTGAGGTTGGGGCGTCCGCGCGTCGCGGGGCTGATCTGGCTGGGCGCGTGCGGGTAGTGCTTGGGGCCTTCGCTCTGGCGGTCGCTGGCGCCGGTGTAGCCGGGGCCGCTGGCAAAGCCGAGCGTGGTGTACGGCAGGCCGGTGGCATCGGGTGCGTTGCCGGGCGCGCTACCCTCGTCGTAGCTGCTGGTGTGGCCCTGCACCTTGCCCAGGATGGGGTTGCCGCGGCGCGGGTAGCCGGCGAAGGTCATCGTGTGGCTGTGGTCGGCGGTGACCACGATCAGCGTGTCGGCCGGATCGGTGGCCGCCTGCGCGGCCTTCACCGCCTCGGCGAAGGCGATGGTTTCGTCCAGCGCGCGGAACGCGTTGCCGGCGTGCAGCGCGTGGTCGATGCGGCCGCCCTCGACCATCAGGAAGAAGCCGTTCGGGTTCTGCCTGAGCACGGCGATGGCGGCGGTGGTCATCTGCGCCAGGCTCGGTTCGCCGGCGGTGTCGTGCGGCCGCTCGTGCTCGTAGTTCATGTGCGAGGGCTCGAACAGGCCCAGCAGCTGCGGCGTGTGCGCCAGATCCAGCGCGTCGAGCTGGTGCTGGTTCCACACGTAGCGGCCCTGCGGATGTCTGGCCGTCCATTCGGCAATCAGGTTGCGGCCGTCGAGGCGGCGGCCCACCGCGGTGCTGTGTTCCGGATCGGCCGCGCCGGCCGGCAGGAACTCGGTGCGTCCGCCACCCATCGCCACGGTAAGCCCGCGGCCGGGGAAGTCGACCAGCTGCGCGGCGAAATCCTTGCAGCCCTGCGCCTTGGCTTCCGGCGTGAGCTCGGCATCCACTTCCCAGTTGCGCTCGGGCAGGTGGCCGTAGGTGGCCGCGGGCGTGGCGTGGGTGATGCGCGTGGTGGTCACCGCGCCGGTGCCCATGCCCGCGGCGGCGGCCAGTTCCAGCGTGGTCACCAGCTCCTGGCCGCGGCTGCCGGCGCAATCGTCGCGCCGCGGCAGCTGCGACACGCCGATGTAGCCGGCTCGGGTCTTCACGCCGGTCATGATGGCGGTCATGGTGCCGGCCGAATCGGGCGTCTGCTGGTCGGTCTCGTAGGTGCGGCTGAGCGCGCTGAAGGGAAACCGCTCGAAGCTCAGACGGTAGCTCTCGCCGTCCACCCCCGCGCGCTGGCCGGCGAGGATGTGCGCCGCCGCGATGGTCGGCAGGCTCATGCCGTCGCCGAGGAACACGATGACGTTCTTCGCGCGCTGGCCGCCGGCCTGCGCCTGCGCCGATGCGGCGGCCGCCTGCGCCGCGCCGGCGCGGAACCACCAGGCGGGGGTTTCGCCGGACGGACGCGCGATCGCCGGCACGCCGATGACGGCGGCGGCGCCCCGGTCGGCGGCGGCAGGCGCGGTGGCGACGCCGGCGCAGCCGGCCAGCAGCGCGGCGCAGCCGGCAGGGCACAGTACGCGGCGCAGCGCGGACGGCAATCGGTTCATCGTCGGCTCCTCTGGGGACAGGCAGGGAACGCCGATGATAGCGGGCGCCCCGCCGCAGCGACCGCGCGGGCTAGAGTTTCAGATGGATCCCGCGCCGGTCCATCGCCCACACGATGAACCACCACAGCGCGACGAAGGCGATCGCCCACGCCAGCGAGGCCACGTACGGCCCGGCCGCGGGGGTGATCCAGCGCGCCAGTTGCACCGGCAGACGGGCGAGGAAATCGGGCCAGTACAGATCCGGCGCCGGTGACAGTACCGCGTCGTGGCCTTTCTGCGCCGCAGTGATGGCGCCCGCGCTGCCGCGCCCGGCGTCAGCGGCGAGGACAGCCTGCCGCTGGCCTCGGGCGTGTCGTCGCTCACCGCGCCGCTGCTCATGGTGCAGAGTTTCTACAAGGCAGCCAGCGCACTGGCGCTCGCGCGCGGCTACGATCCGGACGTACCGCCGCACCTGCGCAAGGTCACGGAGACCGTCTGATGTCCGCTTCGCTCACTGCCTTGGTCAACGCCCGCGTGATGGGTGGGCACGGCCTGCGCGATGGCCTGGCCGTGCTGGTCGACGGCGCACGCATCGCCGCGGTCTGCCCGGCCGACGATCCGCGCGTGGCGCAGGCGACCCGGCACGACCTCGGCGGCAAGCTGCTGCTGCCCGGCTTCATCGACGTGCAGGTCAACGGCGGCGGCGGGCTGCTGTTCAACGACGCGCCCACGGTGGAGACATTGCGCGGCATCGCCTCCGCGCACCGGCTATTCGGCACCACCGGGATGCTGCCCACGTTGATCACCGACACCCGCGACACCATGCGCCGCGCGCTGGACGCGGTGGACGCGGCGATCGAGGCGGGCGTGCCGGGCATCCTGGGCATCCATCTGGAAGGCCCGTTCCTCGCCGGCGCGCGCAAGGGCATCCACGACAGCACGCTGTTCCGCCCGATGGATGAAGAAGACCTCGCCCTGATCTGCGCGCCGCGCCGCGGCAAGGTGATGCTCACGCTGGCACCCGAATGCGTGCCGCCGGCGACCATTCGCCGCCTCGCCGACGCGGGGGTGCTCGTGGTGGCCGGCCACACCGGCGCCGACTACGCCACCACGCGCGCCGCGCTCGACGCCGGCGTGTGCGGCTTCACCCACCTGTACAACGCGATGACCACGCTCACCGGTCGCGAGCCCGGCGTGGTCGGCGCCGCGCTGGACGATGCGCACAGCTGGTGCGGACTGATCGTCGACGGCCACCACGTGCATCCGGTCAGCCTGCGCGTGGCGATCGCGGCCAAGGCGCGCGGCAAGTGCGTGCTGGTCACCGACGCGATGCCGCCGGTGGGCTCGGATCGTCCCCACTACACGCTCAACGGCCAGACCATCGTGATGAAGGACGGCATCTGCCGCAGCGACGACGGCGTGCTCGCCGGCTCCGCGCTGGACATGGCCAGCGGCCTGCGCAATCTGGTGCGGATGGTCGGCGTGCCGCTGGACGAGGCCTCGCGCATGGCCAGCGCCTATCCGGCCGACTGGCTGGGGCTGGCCGCCACGCACGGACGCATCGCGGCCGGGCAGCAGGCCGACCTGGTCGCGCTGGACGATGCGCTGCGCGTGCGCGACAGCTGGATCGCAGGAAATCACGCCGCGCACTGAACGCCGTTGCCACTCAACTGCAAACAACGCGATGCGATGATGCGTGGCTGATTCGTCCGTCTTCCGCGAGGCCCGTGCATGTCCCTGCTCCGTCGTCTGCTGGTTCCCTTGGCCTGCGTGGCCGCCCTGGCCGGATCGGCGCACGCCGCCGCGCCCGCGCCGCACCACCGCATCATCGTGTTCGTGTGGGACGGCATGCGGCCGGACGCGATCAGTGCGCAGGACACGCCGAACCTGCTGGCGCTGTCGCGGCGCGGCGTGTTCTTCACCGACAACCACTCGACCTACCCCACCTTCACCATGGCGAACGCGTCGAGTTTCGCCACCGGCGCGTTTCCGGGGCCGATCGGCTTCTACGGCAACAGCTTCTATGCGCCGGGCGGCGAAGGCCTGAACGCGAAGGGCGAGGCGGCGGATTTCCAGGACCCGATCTACACCGAGGATTACGCCGTGCTGCGCGACCTCGACCGCCACGAGGACGGCGCCCTGCTGCAAGTGCCGACCCTGCTCGCCACCGCGCACACCGCCGGGCTGACCACCGCGGTGATCGGCAAGTCCGGCCCGGCCTTCCTGCAGGATTACAAACTCCCCGACGTCGGCGGCAACAACGTGCTGCTGGATGAGAACACCGTGCTGCCGCTGGCCTTCGCCAGGGAGTTGCAGGCTGCCGGCTACCCGCTGCCCGCGCACGTCGTCCACACCTACGGCCCGGCCCAGCTGCAGCTGCGCGAGGACAACGGCGCGCCGACCGCCGCGGGCAAGCTGGTCACGTTGAAGGACGGCGTCACCTCCGACGCCACCGCCGCCGGCGAGACCACGCCCGGCCCGGCCAACGCGTGGATGATGCAGGTCTACCTGGACGAGGTGCTGCCCAGGCACCGGCCGGACGTGAGCATCGTGTGGCTGCGCAATCCCGACACCACCCAGCACCAGTACGGCGTGGGCTCGCCGGAGTTCCACCGCGCGCTGCAGGCGCAGGACGCGCTGCTCGGCCAGCTGGAGGCGAAGCTGCGCGAACTGGGCATGGCGCAGGACACCGACCTCATCGTGGTGTCCGACCACGGCCACAGCAACGTCGCCGGTCCGGCCGACCTGTTTCCGCTGCGCGCGATCAACGACGGCCGCGTGGCCGGCATCGACCGCGACTGGGGCTTTTCGGTGTCCGGCAGCGTGCGCATGGCCGATGACCTGACCCACGCCGGCTTCCACGCCTACGACGGCGAGGGCTGCATCTACGCGCCGGTGATGAGCGGCATCCGCGCCGACGGCACACCGCTGCACCCCACCCGCTACGATGACGACGGCCACGTGTGCGGCAAGCCCGGCCCGTACACCACGCCCAGCTACGTGGTGCCGGACGTATTGCCGAAGGACGCCGTGGTGATCGCGCCGAACGACGGCACCGATTACCTGTACGTGCCCACGCACGATGCGGCGGTGGTCAGGCGCGTGGTGCGCTTCCTGCAATCGCGCAACGTGGTCAACACGGTGTTCGTGGCCAAGCGCTACGGCGCGATCCCCGGCACGCTGCCGGCCGAGGCGGTGCACCTGGAGAACGCCCGTCGCGGGCCGGACATCATCATCAGCTACGCGTGGGACGCCAATGCCGTGGTGCAGGGCTTCCCCGGCACCGAGGTCGGCACGGTGTCCACCGAGCGCGGCCAGCATGGCAGCTTCAGCCCGCGCGACGTGCACAACACGCTGATCGCCAGCGGTCCGGATTTCCAGCGCGCGATGCGCGATCCGCTGCCCAGCGGCAACGTCGACCTGGCGCCCACGCTGGCGGCGCTCTTGAACCTGCCGCTGCCCACCGCGCAGGGCCGCGTGCTGCACGAGGCGCTCAGCGGCGCGCTGGCGCGACCGCTCGCTGCCTACCGGGTCGAAACCGCGACACTGCGCCCGCAGCAACCCGCCACCGGTCTGAAAAGGCAGCGCATCGACGGCAGCCCGCTGAAAAGCACCCGTTTCGACTTTGCGGTGTGGCTCAAGCAGCTCAGCAGCGGCGATCGACGCTGGACCTACTTCGACCGGGCCGGGCCGGATCGCCGATAGGCGCCGCGGGCAGCGGCAAGACGATCGCCGCAGTTGCGGCTGCATCGGCACCGTGCGGCCGAACCCGGGACGCCGTCGGACGTCGCGGAACCTGTCGTCGACGATCGTCCGGCGCTGCCTCGGCGATGCCGCCCGGGCGGGCCGCGTTTTGGGCCGCGGCGCACCACCCCGCGCCGATCGGCGCGGACCGCCCCCGCCGCTCCAGCCGCTGCTTGCGAGGTCAGCGTCTGTCCAGCGAATACCGCCCCGCACCCGTCACGCAAAGCAGCAACAGCCCGCCCGCGATACTGATGTTCTTGTAGAAGTTGATCATGCTCGCGTACTGCATGGCGCCCGACATGTGCCAGTACGGGTGGCCGATCAGCGCCGCGGCAAGCGTATAGATCGCGAGGATCAGTGCCAGCGGGCGGGTGTAGAAGCCGAGTACCAGCGCGATGCCCGCGCCGAACTCCAGGAGCACGGCGATGATCGTCACCAGCGTGGCCCCCGGCAATCCGGTCGAGCTCATGTAGGCCTCGGTATCCGTGAAGTTGACGACCTTCTGCCAGCCGAACTTCACGAACAGGACCATCAACGCGACGCGGGCGATGAGGATGAGCCTGTCCCTGTGGTTCTCGAACAAGGTGTAACGCATGGTTGTCTCCCCCGGGACGGTCGAGTCGGCACCGCGATGGACGCGGCGGTCGGGGTTCGCCAGGGGCATCGTGGCGAAATCAGCCCGAGAGGTGTCCCTGGTGCCGATGGTAGGCGCTTCGCGCAGGCTTTCCCATCAACGATAGTGCCGTGAACCGACACCATCGACCGGCATCGCGCGTCGCACCCCGGCTGCATGATCCGCACGATCGAACAGGCCGTGCTCAGAGGGCGGGCAGGCGGTCATGCCGATCTGCTAGCTTCTGCGCCTTGCACGCCCACCCGAGATACGTATGTCAGTTCGCCATCCGCTCCTCTCCTCGTTGGCCCGCTCCTCGTTGGCCTGGGGTATCCTGGCCAGCGGCCTGATCGCTGGCTGCGCCAGCCTGGGCCATCTTCATCAGCCGCTGCCGGATGGCACCCGCGCGGACGTGGCCATGCTCGAAACCACGGATATCCACTCGAACATCCTCGGTTACGACTACTACAAGCTCAAAGCCGACCCGACGCTGGGCTACGAGCGCACGGTGACGCTGATCCGCCAGGCGCGCCGGCAATTTCCCAACACCTTCCTGTTCGACGACGGCGACACCATCCAGGGCTCGGTGCTGGCCGACTACCAGGCGCTGGCCCGGCCGGTGGGCTGCGACGAGGAGCTGGCGATCTACCGCGCCATGGACAGCGTCGGCTACGACGGCGCCACCGCCGGCAACCACGAGTTCAACTACGGCCTGCCGTTCCTGTCGCAGGTCACCGGCACGCCGATGAACGTGGAAGGCGGCACGTCCAGGCACTGCGCCGGCCCGCATTTCCCGCTGGTGCTGGCCAACGTGGCCAGTGCGCGCGATGGCAAGCCACTGTTCAAGCCGTGGGCGGTGCTGCGCAAGACCATCGAGGCGTACACGCCCGACGGCAGCAAGCTGGAGGTGCCGCTGAAGGTGGGCATCCTCGGCTTCGCGCCGCCGCCGATCCTGCAGTGGGACCAGCAGAAGCTCAATGGCAAGGTCACCGTGAGCGGCGTGGTGGAGGCGGCGCAGAAATACCTGCCCGAGCTGGAAGCCCAGCATCCGGACCTGATCGTCGCCGTGCTGCACGGCGGACTGGACGATCGCCCCTACACGCCGGACATGGAAAACGGCGGCTGGCACCTGGCCGGCGTGCCGGGCATCGATGCCCTGCTGCTGGGCCACTCGCACGGCGAGTTCCCCGGCCCACGCTACGCCGACATGCGGGACGTCGACGCCAAGCGCGGCTTCGTGCGCGGCGTGCCGGCGGTGATGGGCGGCTTCTTCGGCAAGGACCTGGGCGTGATCAAGCTGGCGCTGGTGCGCCAGGGCGGCCAGTGGGTGGTGGATACCGCCGACACGCACAGCGAGGTGCGCGCGATCTGCCAGCCGGCCGTGAAGGGCCGGGCGCCGGACTGCGTGGCGCCGGATCCGGCGATCGCCCCGCTGGTGGCCAAGGTGCACGAGGCCGCCATCGCCTACGTCAACACGCCGATCGGCGACACCCGCGTGCGGCTGAGCAGCTACTTCGCCGACGAGGGCGACATGACCGCGCTGGCGCCGATCAACGCCGCGCAGGCGGACTACGTGCGCCGCGAGCTGCCCAGGATCCATCCGGAGCTGGCCGGCGTGCCGGTGCTGTCGGCCGCCGCCGCATTCCGCACCGGCTTCGGCGGCCCGGACGACTACACCGACGTGGCCCCCGGCCCGCTCACCCTGCGCAGCGCCGCCGACCTGTACTTCTATCCGAACACCCTGGCCGCGGTGAAGACCGACGGCGCCGGACTCAAGGCCTGGCTGGAACAGTCGGCGCGCCGCTTCCACCGCATCGACCCGGCCAGGACGGGCGAGCAGGCGCTGATCGACCCGCACTACGTCGGCTACAACTTCGACCAGATCCAGGGTGGCATCGCCTACACCATCGACGTGTCCAAGCCAGCCGGCGAGCGCATCACCACGCTCACGTATCACGGCAAGCCGGTCACGGCGCAGCAGCCGTTCGTGATCGTCACCAACAACTACCGCGCCAGCGGCGGCGGACATTTCCCGGGCCTGGACGGCGGCAACATCGTGCTGGCCTCGCCCGACGGCGCGCGCGAGATCCTGGCGCGCTGGATCGAGCGCAAGCGGCGCCTGACCGCGGCCGACCTGGAACCGACATCCTGGCACTTCGCCCCGCTCAAGACCCGCGGCCCGGTGGTGTTCCGCACTGCCGCGGGCAAGCAGGCGGTGGCCGCGGCCGCCGGCCTGAACCACGTGCACCAGCTGAAGGACCACGGCGACGGCACCGCCACCTACGCGATCGACCTGTCCCGTTGAGGATCGCGACATGGGGGTAGGGGGAGCCGGCGCCGGCAGCGTTTGACCGGTGTGGGTTCCGGATCGGCAACGTCTGCGCCGCCCCGGACCCGGCATCCCCCCGCGCAGGGATTGCGGCCCTCAGAGGGTGTCGACAAAATAATCAGCTTGCGAGTCTGGTAGCAAGGATACGCGCCTCGACCAGCCAAACCCAAGCCACCGGTGCCCATGACGAACGGTCGTGGTGCGCCATCAGGCGGCGGGCG